>SVJN01000116.1 GCA_015068965.1 Oscillospiraceae bacterium | reverse complement strand
ATACACAAAAATGTTTCACGCAATAGCCTCTTTATGTAATTTGATATAGACCATTCCGCCCCGGTATCATGGTGTTATCGTGGCAGAATAAGATATGGTATTGCTCCGGTCGGAAGCGTTCTAAAAAATCCTTGCTCTTTTGGGGGTTATAGGAGGTTCCGGTCGGAGTATTTTTGTCGTAACAAAGACGGGTATAGCATTCGTCTCCGCAGATGACAAAGTCTTGATTCTGCATCCGAAACAGAACGATGCAAGAGCCGGGGGAGTGGCCTCCGATTTTCAAGGCTCTGACCCCGTTGGCCGGGAATGTCTCCTCCGAGAACAGTTCTATCCTGCAATGCTGTGGGAGATATGGCTTTGCCGGCTCGTATTCCTCCTCTGTAAGATAGACGGTCGCATCTGGAAAATGCCTGAGTGCATCAATGTGGTCATGATGCGAATGTGTCACAACCACATCGGTGATATCGGAAGGGGTGATGCCGTTCTGTCGTAAAAGCTCTGCCGGGGAAATAAAATATTTCATATCAAAGCCCGGCATTGTGTCACAGCCTGCATCGACTAAAATCAACCGATTTTCTGTCCGGAGCAGATAAATGGTAAATGAAATCGGAATCTGTTTTTCATCCGAACCGTTTTGTAGCACCATGCGTTCCGGAATGGTTGACTCTGCATATTTTAACGCAGTAACTGCTAAAACTCCCATTACAATTTTAACTCCTGCACAAGCTCGTCCATAATTGTATTTGCTTCGCAATATCCCCAATCATGGTTCTTGGGAAGATTGGAAAGCTCCAGAGCCAGTCCTTGTTTTAACGGCATCAGCTCGGATTGCTTCATGCCGGTAACCGACAGAATTTTTGTGTTGTCAATGATGCGGTCAAAGCATCGGTCGTAAAGTAGCTGATATCTTGCACCGTCTGAAGAATGAAAGCATTTTAAATAGGTTTCATCCTCCACAAAGGCATAATCCAGTCCAATCAGCTCCTTGTAGTATTCTGCAACCGTTTCCCAAGTGTTGTGTTCTGCCGTTGCAACGGTAAACGCCTCACAGTATGCTTTTTCATTCCATAAAAGCAAGGAAATCATTCTTGCAACATCACCTGCCCAGCTCATAGTTGCCTGCACATTTCTTGCACCCTCCGGCAAAAGAACCTTTTTTCCTGCGAGTGCACGATGTACCACGATATTTGCCTCTAAGGTCACAAGCTGATAACGGAATTTGGAAAAGGTAATTGCCGGACGGATAATGGTCCAGTTTTTGTAGTCGGAATTTCTTAAAATATTTTCCTGCCGTGCTTTGTAAAGGGAATATTCACCCTCTGCCGTGGAAAGGAAATGACCGTCCATCGAAGCATCTAACAATCGGGGAGAGGTTTCCCGGATGGGATGCTCCTCGTTGGCATAAATCCGATAGGTGGAAAGGAAAATATAATGCTTTGTGTGGTCTAAGAGTAAGCGATACCGCTTAAAAAATTCCTGTGTGGAATAGATGAGAAAGTCCACGATTCCGTCATAGCTTGTTTCGGTCAGCAGGCTTTTTAAATACTCATCATCCTTTGCATTTTCCTTGATATAACGGATGTTCGGTTGCTCACTCTTGACATCATCCAGGGAAACTACATCCACCATGTGTCCCATGTCCGCTAAATAGGGAACCAGATAAGTTCCCATTGCACCGGTTCCGCCCAAAATTAAAATTTTACTCATTTTTATTCTCCCCCTTCGTCAATAAAGTTTTCGTGAATTGCTTTTAAATGCTCAAAAATTGGTTGTGTCGGTGTGGTAGTGCCGTCATGCTCCAACACGCAAAGGTAAAGACCGCAACCGAGCATTCCGCCGATTCGCCTTAAAATTTTACATTCACCGCCCGAAAGATACAAAAAGGGAACCTTCAACTCTTTTTTCAATAAATCAACAATCCGCAGATTTTCAATCTGCTGTGTCATGTCCTCTGCACCGGTTACGATTTTTACAATATCGGCACCGCGTCTTACGTGTTCTCTTGCAATTTCTAAAACACGTTCTGCCGGTGTGAATTTCAACACATGAGAGGACATTAAAACCTCACCGCCAGCCTGATGAATTTCTTCAATCAGTTGCATTTGCTTTTGGATTGCTTCCGGATTGTCGGTCAGCTCTTCCGGATGACGGTCGTATAAGTCGCCCATAATATCGACCAGTGTGCCGCCTGCCTTAATAAAACTGACCATATCAGTCCCCAATTCGTCATCGCTCTTTCCGTCATTGGAACAATGGCGATAGTTTGTGATATAAAAGGGCTTGTCGGGTGCGGCATCAAAAATTCTTTTGTAGGTTTTTAGATTCCGATGCTCCGGCAATAATTTGCAGGTCTGCAGACCGAATGCATCTGCTCCGAGTTTTGTACCACGTTGGATAATGTCAATGGCTTCCTCGGGTGTTTCCCGCTGTATCATAACAGTATAGAGCGGTTTTTCGTGATTTAAAAAGCTTTTTTTCATTTTGAACCCTCCTTATTTTACAGTCAGAACCACTTTTCCGACACTTTGTCCCTTTTGGAGTAAATCGTGTGCCGCCTCTGCTTCGGTAATCGGCATTACCCGGTAAATGGTCGGACGAACCTCTCCCGATTCTACCTTCGGCCAGATATCCTTGACAAGATTGGCAAGAATCTGTGCTTTGGTTGTCTGTGGCTTACTGCGGAGGGTACTGCCGATTAAACGGATATTTTTCACATACATGGTACGCATATTAACCGGAGAAATATCGCCTGCTAAGGTGGCAATCATAATCCAACGGCAACCGTAGGCAACATAGGGGAAGCACTCGCCGACCTTTTCAGAGCCGAGACAGTCAATTGCAAGATTCAACGGATGTCCGGCTTCTTCTTCCTGTTTTAATACCTCTGCCATGCTTTGTTTGGAGGTGTTTACTACAACATCCGCCGGAAGGTGTGCAATGGATTCTGCAATTTCGTCCGAAAGTACGCTGGTGATAACACGAAGACCGAATGCCTTTGCCATCGGAATTACCACACTTGCAAGACCGGATGCGCCTGCGTGCATCAGGAAGGTATCGCCTGCCTTTGCACCGCCTTCGATGAACAGATTCAGATATGCGGTTGCAAATGCTTCGGGCAGTGCCGCTGCCTCAATCATCGAAAGACCTTTCGGAATCGGCATCAGCATCGAATGATGCACCGCCGCAAATTCTGCATATCCGCCACCGCCCAATAAGGCACAAACCTCGTCACCGATTTTCCAGTTGCTTTCCTGCTCCGCCTCGGGAGAAAGCTCGTAAATCACCCCGGCAATCTCCAATCCCGGCCATTCGGGGCATCCCGGAGGGGGCGGATAACAGCCCTCTCTCTGCATCAGATCTGCACGGTTGACTGCGGCGGCATGGATTTCTACCATGACCTCACCAGCCTTTAAAACCGGGTTTTCGACATCCTTCCAGACTAAATCCTTGTTTGGTTCTATCACAATCGCTTTCATACATAAATTCCTTTCCGCATTTTTGTTTTTAGTATACCATATTGACTTTGAAAAGAAAATATATTATAATATCAAAAAACAGAACGATAGTATGATTTTAGGAGCGTGTTTTTGCTATGAAGAACATTACATCCGCATCAAACCTTGTTTTTTATAAGGTTGAAAAATTTGAGTTTAACCGTCACAATACTTTTGATGTGTTAAACTGTCCGAGACCGCATTTTTGTATGGGACTGATGCTTTCGGGAACGGGATATTTTTATGAGGATAAAAACAAAGAGCCGATTGTGATAAAGCCGGGAGATATTATCTTTGTTCCGATTACCTCGCGTTACCTTTCCGAATGGGAGGGGAACCCGGAAATTTCCTATATCAGTATGCATTTTATTTTTGACTACACCTCTGTCTATTCCGGAAAGAAAAATTTCTGCCTGCAAAAAATCAGCGGACTTGACTTTGCAGAGACGAAAAAGGTTTTTGAATTTGCCCTTTCGCATTATCAAGGGAATGAAGCAGAGCAGCTTGCGGTTCTGGGGTGTTTCTATCAGCTTTTAGCAAGGATTTTACCGATGTTAAAATGTAAAAAGCAAAAAATCATTGATGAACGGATTCATGATGCAATCACCTACATCGAACAGCATTACCGGGAGGAGATTACTGTAGAAGAGCTTTCCCGGATTTGTAATATGAGTGTTTCGCACTTTTTTCCCTGCTTTAAAAAGGCGGTTGGTGTTACGCCGGTCGAATATATCAATCATCACCGTATCGGTCAGGCGATTATTCTTCTGATGAATGACGAAAAGGCAACAATCAGCAATATCAGTGAGCTGGTCGGCTTTGAGTCGGATGCGTATTTCCGCAGGGTATTCAAACGGGTGACCGGAAAAACTCCGAGGGAGTACCGGAATACGGCTTCTGCGTTATAAATTGGTGAAAAAACCGCTTTTTTTGGTGAAAACACCATAGAAATATGAAAATACTTGTGTTATACTCAAGGTAGAATTAACAGAAAGGAAGTATTCTTATGGATATCAAACCGACATACGGACGTTTTACCGTATATGCAAGTCAATACTGTAAGCTGGACAGTAACGTAATCAGCGGAGGCGGAACTGATGAGACCGAAACCATTCAGAGCATTTTAAACATGGCTTTGGTGTGGGGAAGCCTGCATCTGATTGTGGACGGTGCGGCATTGGTTCATGGGATTTATGTACATTCCAATACTACAATTGAGTGTCTCAACGCAGATTGCGGCTTTTATCTGGCTGACGGCTCGGATGACTGTATTGTAAGAAATGCAGAAATTTCCATGACCGAAATCACAACCAAAAACATCTGCTTCTGTGGTGGTACTTATAATATCAATGGCGAGCATCAGGCAATGTGTCCGCCGGAGGAAAAGGCAGAGCCGGCAGGTTACGGATGTTCTGAAATGCTGGTTGGAATGCGGTTTTTTGGTGTGGATGGTTTCCGTATGGAGCACGTAACCATTGAAAATCAAAGACGCTATGCTCTTATGATGGGAAATTGGAAAAATGTAATTTTTGATGACATTCATATGCCGCTCACCAAGCTGATTCCCGAAACAAATCAGGATGGTTTGCACTTTCATGCACCGGGTGAGAATCTAAGAATCACCAATGCCTATGGAAATGACGGTGACGATTTTATTGCAATCAACACCGATGAAGGCGACCAGAAATCCTCTATTTCGGGTGTGGTAATTGACGGTGTTTATCTGTATCATGCCTGTCAGGGAATCCGTCTGCTTTGTGCCGATGGTGGAACGCTGGAAAAAGTCAGTATCCGGAACGTGTTCGGAAGTGTTAAAAGCTTTGGTTTCTTCATTAATCCCTGGTTTACCAAACATCATACCAGCGGAAAGTTCCGTAATATCTCGATTGAAAATGTGCATTTAAAGCAGTACGAGCATCTTTATCAGTATACAAACCCGTGTCTGTTCAATATCGGCGGTGACATTGAAAATCTGGTGCTCCGCAATGTTTCGGCAGAATCTCCGGACGTGGATTTCCAGGCGTTGCAGTTTGATAAGGGTGTCCCCTGGGACGGCTATCCGACCAGAATTAAAAATATGACGGTGGACGGTCTTTCGATTACCGACGGCGGAAAGAATCCGGGTGAGAAAAAATGGATTACCTTCTCCCGGGATATTGATATCGAAAGCATGACTATCCGGAATGTGTCGGCGGATGCCTGCGGAAAATCGGATGCATTGATTCATATTGCAGAAGAAGTGAATATCGGGGAGTTAAACCTTTCCGGCATCCGAGCGGAAGGTTTTTCCGATTGTGTCAAGGGTGAAAGCACCAATGTGAATATGACCGATATCAAAATCGGATAATGGGTTGTGTGCAAAAACACGGCATAGATACAAAAAAATGGACAAAAACCCCCGGAAATAGACGAAAAATTCTATTGCAATTTCATGGGTTCAATGTTATAATATTACAAAAAGCACGAGAGGAGAAGAAAAATGGCTTTTGAAAAAAGTTATTTCATCAAACCGGATGTTGTGTTTGACAGAACCCGTGAGGATTATGCACCGATGTTCCGGAAAAAAATCAATCTTGAGGAAGAAATTCAATCTGCAGTCCTGACAGTCTGCGGTCTGGGTTATGGATATTACTATATAAACGGGGAAGCGGTCAGTGAGGATTTGTTCACCGCTCCGGTCAGCGATTACAGAAAAACGCTTTGGTATAACCGCTATGATGTAACAGACAAGCTCTACCGTGGAGAAAATGTCTTTGCGGTCATCTGCGGAAACGGTTGGTATAACGAAAACTTAGAAACCGCATGGGATCATAACATGGCAGAGTGGAGAGATATTCCGAAATTTATCCTGAGCTTGGAGGTAAACGGCGAGGTGGTTTTAGTAAGCGACGATAGCTGGAAATATACCCTGGATACACCGTATCTCTTCAATCAGCTCAGACAGGGCGAGCATTTTGATTCCAGACGTTATCAGAAGGACTGGACAGAAGCGGAGTTTGACGATTCCGCATGGGCTCCGGCAAAGAAGGACGATGCGGCACCCAAAGGTGTATTCAGAGAATGTCTCTGCGAGCCAATCCGGGAATGTGAGGAGTTTGTACCGGTTTCGATTACCAAGGTCGGTGAGGATAGCTATCTTTATGATTTCGGGGAAAATATCTCGGGCTATGCACGTCTCCGGGTGAATCAGCCGGCAGGAGACCGTCTGGTGTTGAACTATGCCGAGCAAATCAACGAAGATAATACCTTGAATTATAATGGAATGGACGATGCACATTTCTATAAAAGAGGCTTGTTCCAGACCGATGAATTCATCTGTTGTGGTGAGGAATTTGAGTGGACACCGAAGTTTACATATCATGGCTTCCGCTATGTCCGTGTAGACGGCTTGAAGGAAGCAACCAAAGAAACACTTACCGCTGTTTTTGTACATCAGACGGTAGAATTGCGTTCGGAATTCAAATGCTCCAATGAGCTGTTCAATACATTGTTTGCATTGGGAAGACGTTCCACACTTTCTAATATGTGCTACGGTCCGACCGACTGTCCGACCAGAGAAAAGCTTGGTTGGATGAACGATGCACAAGCCTCTATCGAACAGTTTTTAACCAATTTTGAATTGGAACGGGTGCTTTCCAAATGGTGGATTGATATTTGTGATTCAATGCACGATAACGGCGAAATTCCTGGCATTGTTCCAACACCGGAATGGGGCTATGAATGGGGAAATGGACCGGTTTCTGAAGGGACCTTGTTTGAAATTCCGTATCGGATGTATTTACATACTGGTGATGATACCCTCTTGAAGCAGGGATTTCCGTATTTCAAGCGGAGCATTGCGTTCTGGAACAGTAAAAAGGACGAAAATGGTGATATTGCATACGGTCTTGAGGACTGGGCATCTCCGGACGAATCGGAAGGCTTTGTGGATAATAAATTTGTCAATGGTCCGATTCTGGTAAAATGCCTGCGTGTTATGCGGCTTGCGGCGGTTCGTCTCGGAGAGCCGACCGAAGAAATTGATGCACAAATCGAAGCAGAGATTGCAAGAATTAAAAAGCGCTATATCCGTGAGGACGGAACCTGTACCTGGAATAAGCAAACTGCAGTGGCAATGCTGATTTATAACGGAATCTATGACGAATTGGAACCCTTAAAGCAACAGTTAATTCGTCTGATTGAAGAACGTGACTTCCATCATAACTGCGGTATGGTGGGCTTGCGTTATCTCTATATCGCATTGAATATTTGCGGT
>SVJN01000115.1 GCA_015068965.1 Oscillospiraceae bacterium | reverse complement strand
CATCTCCGGGCAGGAAATCCTGGATAATCATATGATCGGTATAACCTGCCTGATAGGTCTTTTTCAGAATTTCCCGTAATTCTTGTTCCGTTTCTGCCTTGAACACCTTTTTCTGTCCGTCAAATTTATGCTTATAGTACATCACCTGATTTGCAGGCTTGATGATATAAGGCGCAGAAAATGGCAGAGCAACTGTCTCATAGTTTTCTTCGGTTGCAATCACGGTATCCGGATAATCAATTCCATGCTTTTCACACAAAGCATAGAACTTTTCCTTATCCATCAGCCCTTCCAAAAAATCATAATCTGCATACGGTGCAATGACATTGTTGCGGAACTCCTGCTGATTCTGTGCAAGACATTTTACATAGTTGTCACCGCAACCAATTGCCAGAATGGTTCTATCCTTGTTTTCATCCGCAAACCGGTTGAGTGTTTTTTGTAATACTGCCGGGTTGTCCAGATCAGGTACCGCAGTAAAATCCAGGAGCTTGCTCAGATAGCAGGTTCCCTTTGCCGCTTTTCCAAAGCCTTTTGATTGCACGCCGTATTCTTCATAAAAGGCACGTGCCATGCTATATACGTTAATATCATTTCCGAATAAAACCGGAATAAAATCTAAATTCCGAAATTTCATTATAAAATCCCTTCTCTCACAAAATTCTTATCCTCTTTAGAATATTGTACCATGTTACTGACCAAATTGCAAGCAATTCGTCCGCTAAAGCAGAAAAAAATGCGAAAGGCATTCCCTTCCGCATTCATATTCTGTCACCGAGAAATTATTTTTTGTTTTTGTACAACCTTTTTCAGATATACATAAGCAAGCATCGCAAAAATAAATGCAATTGCAGCAAGCAACTGTTGCGCATAAATCCGCACACCAAATATGACACTTCCACGCCCCTGCACCGCACTCACAACCGCTGCGCCTATCAAACCTGATAAAAATAAAATCAGATTCTGGAACAATCCGCTTATCGTCATGGTAGAAACCAAGCGCTCCGGTCCGACCAGATTATAATAAAGCGGTCCGGAATAAGTGGTTATACCTGCTATTTCCAAACACCCACTATATATAAATATCAGCCATGCAGT
This sequence comes from Oscillospiraceae bacterium, assembly GCA_015068965.1. Lineage (GTDB taxonomy): Bacteria > Bacillota > Clostridia > UBA1381 > UBA1381 > RQCD01. The sequence goes on along the minus strand of SVJN01000115.1, from coordinate 6,684 downwards.
TTCCGGCATAACAAAGATTGCCACGAAATACGAAATCATAAGCAGAATACTCCCCAACTCTGCCGCTTTCGTATAATTCTCCCTCCGGTCTGCCCAACGTGCAAGCGGAAAAGAGGCGAAAAGCGGTAACAACCAGGAAAACACATTGATTACCTGAATAGCCCCCATAGACAAAGCAAGCTCTTTAATCTTATAAACACCGATGAATCCGCCGAGTACTCCACTTGCCACACTTCGAAACCCCATAAATATCGTCATACTCCGGCTTCCCGGATCAGTCAGGGTAAATTTCAGACTATCAAACAGCTTTTCCTGCCGTTCCTGCTTGGGCGGTGCTTCCTGAATCATCATGGTTGATGCAAGATTCAGAATCATCAGTACAAGCATCACCACAATCAGGAAAATCATTCCACCTGCCGTATTATTTGCATGGTCATACCGGTCAACAACCACACCAACCGTCAAGGAAAATACAATCCCGAACACTAAGGAAACAATAGACGTCAATGCCTCAGACCTTGCACGATTCTGAGGGTCGAAATTCCCCGTTCCCCACGCATAAAGGATGGGGGATGCAATATTGTATACTACAGCCAAAAGCATCATTGCCCCTGCTACCAGAATCGTTTTTATCTGTACACCCAAATTCAAAAACGGAATCAGATATACAAAAAGGCACAACGTCATTCTGCTGGATTTCAAAAAGAGAATTGGCTTTTTTGTACCGGTTATGTGCCGGACTAAAATGAGAGAAAACAACGAAAAGGTACACATCAGCGACTGTAATGATGTAATGACACCTATCGTCGCATCTCCTATTCCGATATAAGTTAAGACTTTTGCCAAGAATGCATCCCCCATTAATTGGGCAAACAGATAATCGAATGCAGTTCCCAACCAATAGCCAAGTCGCGAGCAACGGTATTCCTTAGAGTTGTAAATATTTTCCATAACCTCACCCCTGATATGTTCATCACTTACACCAATGATACCACTCCAAACACCGAAAATCAATATTCATTTTTTGATTCTGCTATTTATTTTTTGATGTCTGATAAAACAACGCTTGTTGTATTGCATACCGGAATTTCTTTCGTATCCGGATAACCTCTTCGTAGCATTCTTGTGCAAAAAATAGTCCTATTTTTTATTGACATTTTTCCTTTTTCATGATATGATAGGTCTTGATAACAAAACAAACTGCCACCGGGTAGTAAGGTACATTCTGTACTCGTTTGCACAGCGTTAGGTCTTAGAAGTTGTGCAATGCGGGTACTTATTTTTTTGGAGGAGTTATGCGTAAATTTCAAGCACTGATACACTATTTTTCAAAAACGGAATTGATTTTGTGGAGCAGCTCTGTTTTTCTGATTCTATTATCCTTCCTGCTTTTTGCAGGCTCTGACCCATACACGATGATTGCATCTATCATCGGCGTTACCTCCCTGATTTTTAACGCAAAGGGGAACCCGTTCGGACAGCTTTTGATGGTTGTTTTCTCAGTTTTTTACGGGCTGATTTCCTACTCCTTTTCCTACTTTGGCGAAATGATTACCTACCTGGGCATGACAGCGCCCATGGCGGTCATTGCGTTAATTGCCTGGCTGAAAAATCCCTATCACGGAAACCGTGCCGAGGTTCAGGTAAATCAAATCCGGAAAAAGGAAGTGTTTTGGATGCTTTTACTCTCCGGCATTGTTACGGGAATTTTCTATTTTATCTTAAAATGCTTTCATACTGCAAACCTGATTCCAAGCACGCTGTCTGTTACCACCAGCTTTCTTGCCGTTTACCTGACCGCAAGAAGAAGCCCGTACTTTGCACTTTTGTACGCTGCAAATGATATTGTCCTGATTATTTTATGGGTGCTTGCAAGCCTTCATGATATTTCTTATGTGTCGGTTGTAATTTGCTTTGTCGTCTTTCTGGTAAATGACCTGTACGGATTTGTAAACTGGCTGAAAATGCAAAAACGCCAACAGGAATAGCTATTTTTCCTTCCATCTTCCGTTTGCGTAAAACACAACACGAAATTGAAAAAAAATTTCAATCTTTTTTCGTAGAAATCCGAAGAATTATTTTATCCAGATAAAGAATCAAAAGAAGGGTACAGACAAAGGATACTGCCGATAAAATCTGCTGTGCATACACATGCATTCCAAAAAACTGATTTCCTGCATTCTGAATATAATCAACGAACGGGGTAACCGCCACAGTTGCTAAAAATCCGCATAATCCGTAAACCGTCTGCTTGACTGCCAACGCATCACTTCTGCTTTTGGCATCTACATAATCAAAAATCAGATTGATTTCCGCACTATTGATACCACCCATTGCCGCCGCCATAATCAGATAATAAACCGTGTAGAAAACCTTTCCATTTCCCGGAACGGTGAAGGTTGCAAACAAAAAGCTGACCGCCGCCAGACCATAACAAATTTTCAGCATTTTTGCGAAGGAATGCTTATCTGCATAATGCCCCAGCAAAAAGGAGCAAGGTACACGCACGACTGCATACAAAAGGCTCAACAGAGCAACAAACTGCATACTGAAGCCAAGCTCTTTAATCTGATAGGTTCCAAAAAACGAAACCGAGAAATGGTACGAAATCGTCCAGAAAATACTGATTGAAATCACCTTGATAATATCCCGGTCTGCAATGATATTCCCAAACCGCTCCCGGATACCGACCGCCTGCACACTTTCCTCTGCCGGCTTTTCTTTTGAGAAAACTAACGTGCAGGTATGTAACAGCATCAGCACAAAAATTGCAATTGCACAAAGCACAAAGGCACCTCTTACATTTCCCTCCGATTCGTACCGGTCAATGATAGTGCCCATTCCGAAGTTAAACAAGAATCCGCCAACCAAAGATACCATTTCCTTAACCGAGGTGAAAATCCCACGTTTTTTGTCCGGCACCAAGGACATAAACCAGTTGGTTTTCGGAGCAAAAATGACGTTGGAAATAAAATACCCACCCAACAGAAAGATAATAAATGCAACTGTTTTTGCTAATTTCCCCAAACGAAAAAATGGCACCAGATAAATCGCCATAAACAAAAGCTGATTTAAAATATGTAAAAATGTAACCCTTCGTTTTGCCTGCCCTGCACGGAAGAACGCAATCGAAAACATCTGAAAACTGCAACCAAGTGCTACAAATGATGATAAAATTGCCGTCAGACTGTCTGAAAAACCCAAATGCGAGGTCAGCTTTGCCAAAAATGCACCGGTAATCATCAGCGAAATAAAATACTCAAAGGTCGCCTCACCAATATAACAAATTCTGCTAAAACCATATTCGTCCTTTTTCAAGTCATTTTCCCCCTTTTAAAATCTTCGCAACAAATTTATTATAGATTCATCCTTGCAAAACGTCAAGGGGATTGCTTCCGAAAATTTTTCGGATTTTTGTTACACTCTTTTTTCATTTTTCTTACAAATCCCATGCTTCAATTGACAGGCAAAATACAATACGATATAATACCCTTGAAAAAAGCTGTATAGGGGGGATTTTTATGAAAAAACTATTTGCAGCAATGTTGATTTTTCTATGCATTTCCTCAATTCATGTTTCAGCTACCAAGCAGGATTGGGCACGTTTGCCGGACGGGGATGTTACCTTCAACGGACAAGTTATAAGTTATGCGGATAACACATATCGTCAATATCCGATTCTGTATTACAAAGAAATCATTTATTTCCCCATGACCTATTACGATTGCAGATTTTTGGGAATTTCAACAAAATGGGACAATGAAACAAAAACACTTCATATAAACAAAGAAAATATTACCTGTGCCTATCGGGATTACAATTGGGAATATGTAAACAAAAAGGTTAATATCGTGAATATATGCGATTTTAATATTGTTGTAAACGGCAAAGAAATTGAACACGCAAAAGAACCCTATCCATGCCTCACATTTCGCGGTGTTACATATTTTCCGCTTACATGGAGATTTGCAGTAGAGAAATTTGGATGGGATTATAGTTATGACCACGAAAACGGTCTTGTGATCAATTCAAATAATTACATTTGCGAAAACCTTGCACTTCCCGAAACCTCTGATACAAATTTAATAAGCATAGCAATGGACGATGAATACTATTACTATACCGGAAACAACTGCGGACTGTACAGAGCAAAAATAGACAATATATCGGATTACGAACTGCTATATACACCGGATTCGTACGCCTACGGAGATATGGCTAATGTTGACTTCTATGAACTTGACGGACATATGTATTTTACGAATCGTGTCTATCGTGGTGACACACACAATTATAGAATCAACAAGGACGGAAGCGTGTTTGAAGCCGAAACCGGGAATTACAGCAAAGGTCAAATGGGCTATAATGAATCAAGAATGGTGATTGAAGGCATTCCATATAAGAACTATAGTGCAGTCGGACGAACAAGGCACAGCTATTTTGAAAACAATGAATGGATTGAAATTGAACTTGACGGAGTGTATTTAAGACATTATTTAGGTTCTTTGGGTGCAAATATCTACATCGAAGGTTATGCTTCCACAGAAATTCCACAAAACAGAGGCGATATATATCGCTTTAATATTAAGGACAAAAGTATTAACAAAATCATAACCGACATAGAGTTTGACAAGGCTTTTAAGGCTATGTGGTTGCATTTGGATGAGTCAAACATGGTTGAAATGCTGTTTTTTGAAAGCGATAACAACCTAATGCGATATACGCCCCATAATGACAATCTGATTAAGATATTAGAATTAACCGATAATTGTCGTGTTGATATCATATCAGACGGAAATCCTCTGTTTTTTGCAATGAAATATCTTGATAAAAATTTATTGGAAGTTTACGAAATGGATGCGTATGATCCTGAAAATCACACAGGAAAAATACGGTTTCGCTGTTCTGACGGATATGCATCCTCGATAGAGGATAAAATTTTAGTTACAGTCGCAACACCGGAAGCAAATATTCGCACTACGGTTATAACTTCCTATAATCAGGAAATGCCGTTTCAGACCTCTGATATTATTCATCGTTACTGCATAAACGGAGATACATTATATTATTCTATATACAATGACAATGCCCCCAACGGCTTTTATAAAGTGAATTTAACACAACACAAAAGATAACAAGGAGTGAATATCTATGAAAAAATTATTTCTGCCATTTCTGATCAGCCTGATTGCCTGCAACGCTCATGCCTTTGCAGCAACAGAGGTTACGACACAAATTCCGGATTATGAATGCATCATTGAAAATTCGTCCATCTATTATCAGGATTCCTTATACCCGCTTCTTTCCTACCGGGATGTGACCTATTTCCCGATGACCTTTGACTATTGCCGGGCATTGAACCTTTCCACCTCCTGGGTAGAAGGCAAGGGGTTATATATTGTTTATCAGCCCTCTACTGCTCATGCGCTTCCGGTTTATGAAACCACACAGAACACAAAATTGAACACCGCTGTCCTGCCGGAATATCCGATTTACATCAATGGAAAACCGGCATCCGAGGTAATGAAGCAGCAGGAATATCCGTTTTTAAATTTCCGTGGTGTTACCTACTGTCCCATGACGTGGGAGTTGGCACATCAGGAATTTGCATGGGAAACAGACTGGACTGACGGTAAATTCACATTGACAACCAATGTCTGGAGGAATACCAATCTCTTTTTTGAACGTAGTCTCCCGGACGGATTGGTCTTTTCCGAGATAACAGATACCGAGGTTCCGACCGAAGACGGTCAACTGCGTTTAGAAACCAGTATTGCATATCAGAAATTTGATTTTGCTACACAAACCATGCAACCAATCGAATATGACCCGGATGCAGAAGAGAATCAATTCCCATATACCGAAGCAACTACCGAAATCAAGGATGGAGTCTGCTATTTCGGTGATATTGCATTAGACATCCCGATTAAAAAAATCGGCGATTCCTTTGCCGGCAGAACCATCGAGGAATTTTATGATAACAGTGTGACCGGAAGAGGATACACCTTCTCTGATATTCAGTTTTATGACTTTAACTATACCTTCAATCTTCTTTATGAGGATAAAGGGATGTCCATGGGAAGAGAAACCCATTCTTATGTGGAACAAAACGGTTCGCTCATCTATATCGGAAGAGATGTCTGGATTTCCAACGCTGCAAAAGGTGCAGACGGTAACATCTATTTTACTGCCCAACAGCAGTTAAAAATGATTCGCACACGCACCTCTGTTGCCTATGACCTTTATCGCCTGACTCCGGACGGAGTTCTCACAAAGGTCAATCCGGAGTTCCCCGATTATAACAGTATGCAACTGTTGGGCGACATTGACGGTACTTTGTACTTAAGATGTACCTGGTGCCCGGAAGCTACACAAGGCGGTGTTCCCGCCGACTATTATACGGTTTCTGCAATCAATGACGGCTATTTCTCTTGGAATGGCGCGAATAGTCCACTCACAAAAATTGCAAATTATATCTATGCAGACGAATCCTATCTTTCTCCCACCGGAGATATCTACGCATTGGTTCGTTGGCGAAATGCCGTTCTGAAAGCCGAATAAAAAAGTGCGCTAACACGCACCTCAACACCCCTGCCCCTCAATCTTGAGGGGTAGGCTTTTCTTTTTTCTAATCTTGTGGTAAAATATGCATATGAGTATTTTACAAAACATTTTTGCAGACCA
>SVJN01000114.1 GCA_015068965.1 Oscillospiraceae bacterium | reverse complement strand
ACCATCACGACCTTTCGGAAATGGGACTCTATCCTTGCGCTTACTCGATGACCTTCAATGTGTCGGGCAATACCCTGAACGCCATCCTGAACCAACGGTCGCAGGATATGCTGACCGCAAACAATTGGAATGTTTGCCAATATGCAATTTTGGTTCATATGATGGCAAAGGTTGCAGGCTTACAGCCGGGCGAGCTGGTGCACGTCGTGGCAGATGCACATATCTACGACCGCCATATCGAATTGGTGGAAGAAATGATTGAAAAAAAACCCTTCGATGCACCAAGATTGATTTGCAATACCGACACAACGAACTTTTATGAATTTACAACCGATAGCTTTGCATTAGAAAATTATCAGTTCCATGAATTTTCAGCAAAAATTCCGGTGGCAATATAAAGGAGACAGATTATGAAACTAATTGTAGCAGTTGACAAAAACTGGGGAATCGGAAAGAACAACGACCTGTTATTCCACCTCCCCACCGACATGAAATTTTTCCGCCAGACAACAAGTGAACACGTTATTGTATTAGGCAGAAAGACATTGGAATCCTTCCCAAACAAGCAACCGTTAAAAAACCGAATCAACATCGTGTTGACTACTGATTTGAGCTATGAATGCGAGGGGGCAACCCTTTGCTATTCCAAGGAAGAGGTTTTTGACGAATTAGAGCGGTTCTCTACCGATGAAGTGTTCATCTGTGGCGGTGAGCAGATTTACCGTCTGTTTTTGGAGGATTGTGACACAGCTTATGTCACAAAGATTGATTCAGAAGCAGATGCAGAAAAGTTTTTCCCGAATTTAGACGAACACCCGGCATGGGAATTGACCGAAGCTTCCGAACCGATTTTAGAAAACGGTGTTTCCTTCCGGTTCTGTACCTATCAGAAAAAGAAGGGCTGTGCGTCCTGCACATCCTGCTCTGATTGTGCATCCTGCTCCGGATGTTGCTGATATCATGAAAATCAGAACAGCAGAACTCCGTGATTTGGCGGAATTACTGGAAATTTATAATTATGAGGTTGAACACGGTACCGCTACACTCGATATTCAACCTAGAACACAAGCACAATGGGAGGCTTGGTTTTTTGCACACAATATCGAAAATCATCCGCTGATTGTTGCCGAGAAAAACGGCAACATCGCCGGTTATGCCTCACTCTCTGCATATCGGCAAAAGGAGGCATATTGCTCTACCGTTGAGCTTTCGGTCTATGTGCATCCGGACTTCCGAAAGTCAGGCGTTGCCACAAAGCTATTGGAAGAAATTTTAGAAATGGCTCGGCAGGATGAGAGTATCCATACCGTTGTTTCGGTGATTACCTCCGAAAATCAGGCAAGTGTCCATCTGCACGAAAAATTTAATTTTTCCTTCTGCGGTACCGTCCGCGAGGTTGGTATGAAATTCGGACGGTATCTGGATATTTTACAATATCAGTTGATTGTGTAAAAATACGGGGTTGTTGCGTTAAACACTTTTATGTATAGATGATTCAAAATTGTAGGGGCAGATGCCTACATCTGCCCGAATTGCGGGGCGATGTGGGCATCGCCCCCTACAAGAAAATGAATTTTTATATACAATATACGTTTAATGCAACAGCCCCGTATTTTTTGTCGCTTAATCAATCATTTTTTGAGCATAAATTGCGCAATCTGATGCGGAATACATAGTAATGCTGTTTGAACAGTTCAAAAGAAACTTTTATCCTTCGAGAAAATTTCAATCTCCTCTTTACCACAACAACCCGTTTATATTCTCCGCATCCCTCGCAAATTTCACATTCCTTTGAAAGTGAATATTTGCACATAATGTCATTGTATTGGTTTATTTCTTTCCAACAATCCTCGCAAAATTCAGCCATAATCTCACCTCTTTTATATAATCATGTATAAATTTATCAAAATATTATATACTTATATAAGTATATATCCAATCAAGGAGATTGTCAAGAGTGTATATCCTTAATAAAATATATACGAGGTGATTTTATGGTAAAAATTACACTTGAAACAATTTTAAAAGCACGTAATATTTCAAGATATGAACTTGCAAAACAAACAGGCATACGTTATCAGATCATTGATAACTATTACAAAAATAGGGTTGTCCGATACGATAGTTATATTTTGAACAAAATCTGCACATTTCTCGACTGTAAAATCGAGGATATCATCACATTTGAAAAGGAATGATAAAATTCCACACAAAAAGGAGACTGACTCGTCTCCTTTTTTGTTATTCCTGCACCCGCAGGCACAGCATCTATCAAAAAGCTTTTATTCTTGATTGCGGAACACAACGCCGTCTTCTTCGCTCATACGTTCTACAATCGCAAGCGATTCCACCCGGACACCTTTTCCGCGGAGCAAATCACCGCCACGTTGAAAGCCCTTTTCAATCGCAATTCCGGCACCGACCAGCTCCGCTCCGGCATCCCGGATCAACTGCACCAGACCAAGCATGGCACAACCGTTTGCCAAAAAATCGTCAATGACTAACACCTTATCCTCCGGCGTTAAAAAATCCTTGGATACAATAATATCATACACCTTACCATAGGTAAACGACTTTACCTTACAAGTATAAACATCTCCGGCAATATTCCGGGTTTCGGTTTTCTTTGCAAACACGACCGGCACATCAAAATACTGTGCCGCAATGCAGGCAATTCCGATTCCGGAGGATTCAATCGTTAAAATTTTTGTAATTTCACAATCCGCAAACAAGCGCTTGAACTCCTTGCCCATTTCCTGAAACAGCGAAATATCCATCTGATGATTCAGGAATTTATCTACCTTCAGAATGTTTCCGGCATGCACAACGCCGTCTGTTTTGATTCTTTCTTCCAATAATTTCATATACTTCCCTCCACAATGCTATATCATATACGATTTTATGTCGGATTGCAATAGGTTTTCCCTTTTTTTGTATACTTTGCCCTATTGCTCGAAATTGTGTTGACATTTCAAAAAAAGTATGTTAAAATAATAACAGACATTGAACCAAAAGTTTATTCTGCCGGTGAAATGAAACATAAACTGTTGTTCTGACCGCTGAGGTTATATCCGAAGGGAAAGACACAAACCAAATAGAGGATATGACTGTAATATTTACAGTATGCTTGTTTTGTGTACTTCCGTTCGCGGAAGTTTTTTTGTTCTATAGAAAGGAGGAACTATGGAAAACAGAGTTGCTTTGATTGGTATTGTTGTAGAAAACCCGGATTCTGTCGAGGAATTGAACAAAATCCTGCACCAATATGCATCCCATATCATCGGACGGATGGGGATTCCGTACGAAAAACGAAAGGTCTGTGTCATCAGCGTTGTGCTGGACGCACCGCAGGATCAAATCAGCGCGCTTTCCGGCAAAATAGGGCGGCTCCCCGGCGTTACCACCAAAACACTCTATTCCAAGCTGGACGCCTATGAAACAATTGATTGAACGGTTACAAAAAACATCACATTTAGAAAAAGACGAATGGCTTGCGTTACTAAACGCAGAAAATGACGAGCTTCGCCAATATGCTGCAGAGCTTGCACGAGAGGTTCGCCACAGTCATTACGGAAAAAAGGTCTATATCAGAGGCTTGATTGAATTTACCAATTACTGTAAAAATAATTGCCTCTACTGCGGTATCCGTGCCGGAAATCCGAACGCCGAGCGGTATCGGCTGACAAAGGAACAGATTCTCTCCTGCTGTAAAACCGGATGGGAGTTAGGATTTCGCACCTTTGTTCTGCAGGGTGGTGAAGACCCCCATTTTACTGACGAGGTGCTTTGCGATATCGTACAACAAATAAAAAAAGAATATCCGGAATGTGCTGTCACCCTTTCGGTCGGTGAGCGGAGCCGGGACAGCTATCAAGCCTTGTTTGATGCCGGTGCCGACCGCTATCTCCTGCGACATGAGACCGCAAACAAGGCACATTACCAAAGCCTGCATCCGGAAAATCTGACATTAGAAAACCGGATGGAATGCTTACAGAATTTAAAAGAAATCGGTTTTCAGGTCGGATGCGGCTTTATGGTCGGTTCGCCGAACCAGACCAATGAGTGTATTGCGGAGGATTTGCTCTTTTTGGAAAAATTCCAACCGCACATGGTCGGAATCGGGCCCTTTATTCCGCATCATGATACACCGTTTGCAAAAGAGCCAAGTGGCAATGTCGAAAAAACACTTTATCTTTTGAGCCTGATCCGGCTTTTATTGCCAAAGGTGTTACTCCCGGCAACCACAGCGCTCGGAACCCTCCGCCACGACGGACGGGAGCAGGGCATTTTAGCAGGCGCAAATGTTGTAATGCCGAACCTGTCCCCCACCGATGTACGGGAACAATATTCTCTTTACGACAACAAAATATGTACCGGCGATGAGGCGGCAGAATGCCGTTACTGTATGCAACGCCGGATTGAGTCGGTCGGCTATGAAATTGAAGAAAGCCGTGGCGACCACATATCAAAACAATAACAGAAAGGACTTGATTTTATGTATAATCCTGCATCTTCCAAAGCAGAAGAATTTATCAACCACGAAGAAATTTTAGAAACGCTCGCCTATGCCGAGGCACACAAAACTGACCGGGAGCTGATTGAGCAGATTCTCGAAAAGGCAAAACAAAGAAAGGGGCTTACCCACAGAGAGGCATCGGTTCTGCTCGTCTGCGAATTAGAGGACAAAAATCAGGAAATTTATGAGTTAGCAAGCCAGATTAAAAAGGATTTCTACGGAAACCGGATTGTTATGTTTGCACCGCTCTATCTTTCCAACTACTGCGTAAACGGTTGTGTTTACTGCCCGTACCACGCACAGAATAAAAACATCTGCCGGAAAAAGCTGACGCAGGAGGAAATCAAAAAAGAAGTTATCGCCCTGCAGGATATGGGACACAAGCGACTTGCATTAGAAGCAGGCGAGGATCCGGTCAACAATCCGATTGAATATATTTTAGAGAGTATCAAAACCATTTACGGCATCCACCACAAAAACGGAGCAATCCGCCGTGTGAACGTAAATATTGCCGCAACCACCGTTGAAAACTACCGGAAATTAAAGGATGCCGGAATCGGCACCTACATTCTGTTCCAGGAGACCTATCACAAGGAGAGCTACGAGGTTCTGCACCCCACCGGCCCGAAGCACAACTATGCTTATCACACCGAGGCAATGGACCGTGCAATGGAAGGCGGTATCGACGATGTTGGCTTAGGTGTACTGTTCGGATTGGAATTGTACCGTTATGAATTTGCAGGTCTTTTAATGCACGCAGAGCATTTAGAGGCAAAATTCGGTGTTGGTCCGCACACCATCAGCGTGCCGAGAATCAAACGTGCAGACGATATTGACCCGTCGGTATTTGACAACGGAATCAACGATGATATTTTTGCAAAAATCATTGCCTGCATCCGGATTTCTGTTCCCTACACCGGCATGATTATCTCCACCAGAGAAAGCAAGGCTTGTCGGGAACGTGTCTTAAAATTGGGTGTTTCACAAATCAGCGGTGCATCCCGTACCAGTGTAGGCGGCTATGCCGAGGAAGAACCGGAGGAGGAAAACTCTGCGCAATTCGACGTCAGCGACAACAGAACCCTCGATGAGGTTGTGCGTTGGCTGATGGAATTGGGATATATCCCGAGCTTCTGTACCGCTTGTTACCGGGAAGGACGTACCGGCGACCGATTCATGTCGCTTTGTAAATCAGGACAAATTCAGAACTGCTGTCATCCGAACGCATTGATGACCTTGAAAGAATATTTAGAGGATTATGCAACCGAAAAAACCAAGGAAATCGGCGATGCACTCATCGCAAAGGAAATGGAATTTATTCCGAACCCAAAGGTTCGTGAAATTGCAGAAAACTATTTGGGTTGTATCTTAGACGGAAAACGAGACTTCCGCTTCTAAAAGGAGGGAAACTATGAGTCTGAATCAGACCCCATCTTCCGAACGTATACACATTGCATTCTTCGGCAGACGGAATGCCGGAAAATCCAGTTTAATTAACGCCGTCACCGCCCAACAGTTATCCATTGTTTCCGATGTGAAGGGAACTACAACCGACCCGGTGCAAAAGGCAATGGAGCTTCTGCCACTCGGTCCGGTCGTGGTGATTGACACACCCGGACTTGACGACGAAGGCGAATTGGGAAAACTCCGGGTAGAAAAAAGCTATCAGGTATTGGCAAAAACCGACTTTGCAATTCTGGTAATTGATGCCACAATCGGAAAAACAGAGGATGACCAAAAATTAATTGAGGCATTCCAAAGTCGAAATCTCCCCTATCTGATTGCATGGAACAAAGCAGATTCTGCATCCATTCCGCAGCTTTCGGAAAACGAAATTGCCGTCAGCGCCCAAACGGGTGAAAACATTCATGCTCTAAAGGAGCTTTTAGCAAAGCTTGCCAAAAAAACCGAACCTCAAAAACGGATTGTATCCGACTTGATTTCGGCAGGTGATTTTGTCGTGTTGGTCGTTCCGATTGACGAAGCCGCTCCTAAGGGCAGACTGATTCTTCCTCAGCAACAAACCATCCGGGATATTTTGGACGCACACGCAAATGCAATTGTTGTGCAGACCGCCGAGCTGTCGGATACACTAAAAAAGCTTGGAAATCTTCCGAAACTGGTGATTTGCGACAGCCAGGCCTTTGGCGAGGTGCAAAAAATTGTACCGGACACCTTGCCGCTCACCTCATTTTCGATTCTGTTTGCACGTTACAAAGGGAATCTGCGGCAGGCGGTAGAGGGAGCAAATCTTTTGGATTGCCTGCAGGACGGTGACCGCATCTTAATCAGCGAGGGGTGCACCCATCATCGGCAATGTAACGACATCGGTGCCGTAAAGCTCCCCAATTGGATTCTGGGATACACGCAAAAGAAGTTGGAATTTTCCTGGACGAGCGGCGGAGAATTTCCAAAGGATTTGTCCGATTATCGGCTGATTATCCATTGCGGCGGCTGTATGCTCAATGAGCAGGAAATGCAATACCGGCTCCGTTTTGCCAAGGAGCAAAACATCCCGATGACCAATTACGGGATTGCGATTGCAAAAATGAACGGCATTTTGGAACGGAGCATTGCAATATTTGAAGATAATTTTTAACTTCAAAACGGTTGCCGGGCAAATGCCTGACAACCGTTTTGAAATTACTTTATTTCCTTTCCGCTCCGACTGATAATACAATTCCGCAATACTTCCAAAGCATCAGTATAAAACGGAAGTTTTCCTTGCTCTCTGCGATAGCAAGAAAGCTCGGTACACGCAAGAATCCCTGCATCGCATCCGTTTGCCTTCAAATGAATATCAATCAGCTCAAAATCCTCCGGATTTCCTGCAAGACCGCTTTTAATCTGTTCATAGATAATCTTCATCACAATCTTCTGAACCGACGCCTCCGGGGCAAAATATTCAATGCCTGCCAATTCACATTCCTTTTTATAGATGCCGGACCCAATGGTTCCGTCAGTTGCTAAAATGCCAACCTTTTTCTTTCCCTTTTGCTTGACAAACTGTACTGCCTCCCGTACCATATTCACAATCGGGACAGAAACCTCCTTCTGCAAATCCTCCCAGAAATAGTGCGAGGTATTGCAGGGAATGGCAATCAGCTCCGCACCGCTTGTCTCTAAAAATTTTGCATCCTTCCGAAGTAGGGAAAAAACCTTTTCTGTATCACCCGATAAAATCGCACCGGTACGATCCGGCATACTGGCATGGTTCAATAAAATCATGTCGATATGCTCCTGGTCGCAGGATGCTTTGGTATGTTCAATGATTTCCTGATATAAAAGCTGACTCGCTAACG
>SVJN01000113.1 GCA_015068965.1 Oscillospiraceae bacterium | reverse complement strand
CATCCAGACAGCCTCCCGTTCTCTTGCCGAAAGCAGGGCTTCTTCCCTCCGGGTTCCGGATTTGATCACATCAATTGCCGGGAAAATCCGTCGCTCCTGCAGGCTCCGGTCAAGCTTCAGCTCCATATTGCCGGTTCCCTTGAATTCTTCAAATATGACTTCATCCATACGGCTTCCGGTCTCTACCAATGCAGTTGCAAGCACGGTAAGGCTTCCGCCCTCCTCAATATTTCTTGCCGCACCAAAGAATTTTTTCGGCTTTACCAGCGCATCCGGGTCCAATCCGCCCGATAAGGTTCTTCCGGTCGGGGTTACGGTCAGGTTATATGCCCGTGCCAGACGGGTAATCGAATCCAACAGTACCACAACATCCTTTTTCTGCTCTACCAGACGGCAGGCACGTTCCAGCACCATTTCTGCTACCTTGGTATGGTTTTCCGGGGTCTGGTCAAAGGTGGAGTAAATGACCTCTCCATCCACCGACCGTTTTAAGTCGGTTACCTCCTCCGGTCGCTCGTCAATCAGAAGCACAATCAGATAAACCTCCGGATAATTCTTGGAAATTGACTGCGCAATCTCCTTAATCAGAGTGGTTTTACCTGCCTTTGGCGGTGCTACAATCATACCTCTTTGCCCTTTTCCGATGGGGGCAAGCAAATCTAAAAGCCGTGCGGCATATCGGTTTTTTTCTCCGGTTTCTAATCTCAGCTTTTCCTGCGGATAAATCGGGGTCAGCCGTTCAAAGGGTCTGCGTTTTAAGGCAATTTCCAAAGGGTCGCCGTTGATGGCTTTTACAAACAATAACGGTGAATACTTATCCTCGTCCTGCGAAGGTCTGCAATCTCCGTAAATCTCATCACCCGTTTTTAAATTAAACCGACGGATTTGTGTCGGCGAAACATAGATATCCTGCTCACTCGGGCGGTAATTTTCCACACGCAAAAAGCCGAAGCCGTCCGCCATGACATCCAGCACACCACGCACCGGCACGACATCATTCGGGCGTTTGCGCTCCTGCGGTTGTCTGTTCTGCTGATTTCTTCGGTTATTCTGCTGCGGTTGCTCGGGTTTTTGTTCCTCTTCCACCTCGGGAATCTGCTTTTGGTGCATCGGCTGTGCCTGACGATGCTCCCGGATGGCTGCAATCAGCTCATCCTTTTTGAGGGAGGAAATCTTTTCAATTCCAAGCCCTTGCGCAAATTGCTTGAGCTCCTCTCTGGTTTTTCTTTCTAACGCAACTCCGTCTATCATAAAAATCTCCATTCTGCCGCCATACATAGCATAAATAATATTCAAATTTCTCTTATCCGTATGGCAAAGAATGATAAGAGATTTTTACGCCCATGTGCGTTTCTGAGCTTTTGCGAAGAAAATTTCGCACGGGCAATCAAATCCGCCGGAGGCGACATCGGGAAAGGAACTTTCCCGGTGTCATGCCATTCTGCCGCCATACGTCGGCACAAAAAGTAATCAAATTTCTCTTATCCGTATGGCAAAGAATGATAAGAGATTTTTACGCCCATGTGCGTTTCTGAGCTTTTGCGAAGAAAATTTCGCACGGGCAATCAAATCCGCCGGAGGCGACATCGGGAAAGGAACTTTCCCGGTGTCATGCCTTTCCTATCTTAAAAAAATGGTCATCAGAAGATTGTTCTGATAAAAATATTTGAGTAAATATGTCTGATTGATTGCTTCGTTGAGCGGTTCTGCCGCAGAGACCGGTGTTAATAGCATCACCAATGCGCAGGCAATATAAACCACCAGCAGGGCATTGATTGCCCCCATCACCGCACCCAGCACCTTATTGAAAAAGTTGATGACCGGGAGCTTTGCCACCGCATTCAGAATCCGGAACAGTATAAACAACCCCAGCCGAACCAGCAGAAACAACAATACAATAGACACCAGCTGCATCAGCACCGAGCTGACCATTTTTGTGACACTTTCTGCAAGTCCTTCCTTCAGATTTTCCAGATTTTTGCTTTGTGCAATGATTGTATCCTCTAAAAATTTATGTATGAATTCCGGTAGAGGCAGATTCTCTATCAACATCAGGAGTGCATTTTCATCCGCTTGTGCCGATTGCAGCTCCTCATGCTCCGAAACTGTCTGATTCACGGTGATTGCCACCTTTTCCCGGACAAGGTCGCCCAGGGCAGATTCCTCCAAAAATTCCTGGAAGGGTGCCTGAAACGCAAATACCACTAAAATGGTAACCAAAACAGAGATTGCATGATAAGAGGCTTTGATAAACCCTTTTTTCATCGAAAACCATACCACGCAGGCAATCACGGCTACCAACAGTATGTCCAAAATCCAATAACCCATTATTTTCTCATCCTTTCGCCGGAAAACCGGCTTTTAAAGCTCTAAAAATTCCAATCCCGAATTATAGACAATCAGAATTTTTCCCGTATCAATCAATATAATTTTCTTGATATCCCGACTGCAAACATATTTTTTTGTATCCTTGCCCGAAACAGTAGTATAAATCAGGTCTCTACCGTTATTATATGCAACGTATCCGGACTGTATATCCGCAAAATCAGGCAACGCCTCTGCCTCTAAAATACTCCGCTCACTGCCACGGTTGTTCAGGATCAACAGCTCGGAATGGTTGCTGTGATCCAGCACGCAGAGCTTGTGTCCGCCATCCTCCAGCACATACCGTTCTAAAATACTGTCCTCAAAGCTTCTGTTCCAGACCTCCGAGCCCTTTGTGCTGATTCCGACAATCCGGTTATCTCCGACCGCTGTAAGGGTTTCGGAGAAGAATCGCAGGTCAAATAAAATGGTATCAGCATACTCGCAGGAGGCATAGCTTTCCGCCTCATCAAGGTGGAAGAAATGAATCCTGGTCGAAATTCCGTTTTCGGTACACATCAGGGATACTGCCAGAGTTCTGGAGGACGGAGAAATATCTGCATCCAGCACGCCGTAGGAGCCGGAATTCCAGCAAAAGACTTCCTTTCCTTCCCGGTTATACACCGTAACCGTTCCTCTGTAATGTGCTTTTTGCGAGGTCAGCACCACATCGCCATGCTCTGAAACCGCTGCCGAAACAATCGGGGAAGTCGCAATCCCTGCATAAACCTGCTTCTCCCGGTCAAACAAATAAAAATGTACGCCGTTCTGCTCTGCCACCAGAATATAGCGGTCCGCCACACACAGAATCGGATTGCTTACCTGAATTTCCTTGTTCCATAGGATTTCACCCTTGGGATTATAGCAATATAAATTGGTCACCGTCGCACAAAGTACATTTCCCTTGTACGCCGCATAATCTGCAGAGTAAGCACTCTTGAGTGCAACAATATTGGAGTTTTCTGCATCCGGATTCTCCGGTCTTTTGGTCGGTGCCGGGGTGACCGGAACAAGGGTAGGTGCCGTAACCGCTTCCCCGGCAGCTTGTTTGGCTTCTTGCTCCGTTTGCTCCTGCTCCTGTTGCAGACGCTCCTGCTCCTCTTGCTGTTGCTTGGCTTCCTCTTCCTCCATCTGCTCCAGAATTTCGAGCTTTTCCTCCATTGTCAACGGACGGGGTGTCTGATTTAAAAACTCCTCCATCTGCTCGGGAACCTGCCATTCAAACCGTTCCACAATCGACTTGACATTCCGGCGGAAATTGGTTCCGTAGTTTTCAAAAAACGGAATCCGGATTCCGGATGCAACAATCGCAAAAACCGCAACCAAGCATAAAATCAATATCAGAAAAATCGCTTTCCACTTACGCCTCATAATAAACCTCCGTTAAAAACAGACCGTCGGGCGGTGCTGTGATGCCTGCCCGGGTGCGGTCGCAGGATGCAATAATCTCTTTCATATCCTCCGCACGAAGCTTGCCGACACCGACAAAAAACAACGTCCCTGTAATAATTCTGACCATGTTATATAAAAAACCGTTTCCTACCACATCAATGATAATCCGGTTATTTTCCTTTGTGACCGTCAGCGATTCTATCGTGCGGACTGTAGTTTTGACCGAAAATCCGGTCGACGCAAAGCCGACAAAATCGTGCGTTCCCACAAACGCCTCCGTTGCCCGCTGCATGGCGGACACATCCAGCTTTTGCGGAATATGCCAGGCACGTTTTTGCAAAAACACATCGGGAAACTCAGAATTTTGGATGTAGTAGGTATACCTTTTTTTCTTTGCACTGTATTTTGCATGAAATTCCTCCGGCATCTCCTCCGATGCAAGACATACAATGTCATCAGGCAAGCCTGCATTGATTGCGTAGACAAACCGCTCTGCCGGAATTTTGGATTCGGTATGAAAATTGCAGATGTATGCCTTTGCATGAACCCCGGTATCGGTTCTTCCGCAACCAATCAGATTTACTTTTTCGTTGGTACAACGTGCAATCGCACGCTCTAACACTTCCTGCACCGACAGGGCATTTTCCTGCCGTTGCCACCCGTGATAGCCTGCGCCGTCATACGAGACCGTCAGCTTGATATTGCGCATACTCTGCTCCTTTTTTTAAATTTGATTGCACAAAAAGAGGATTCCTGCAAACAAAACCACGCACACAATTGCAATCACATCGAGGCGTGTCACCTTGGATTCCTTCATCCTGGTTCTGTTTTTTCCGCCGTGATAGCACCGGGCATCCATTGCCGTTGCCAACTCGTCTGCCCGACGGAATGCCGATACAAATAAAGGCACTAACAGCGGAATCATCGCTTTGGTCCGTTTGATTAAATTCCCACTTTCAAAATCTGCACCACGTGCCGTCTGTGCCTTCATGATTTTATCCGCTTCCTCGGCAAGTGTCGGAATGAAGCGGATTGCAATCGTCATCATCATGGCAATTTCATGCGCCGGCACCCGGATACATTCTAACGGCCGCAACAACCGCTCGATTGCATCGGTCAGCATCATCGGCGAGGTAGTCAATGTCAGAAGAGATGATATCATCACCAGGAACAAAAGCCGTAAAAACATCATCACCGCAATCCGGATTCCCTCACGGGTAATCGTGATATTCCATGCGCCAAAGGGCGAAAACTCCCATATTGCTTCCCCCGGTGTCAGGAATAAATTGAATAAGGTAGTAATCAACAGAATCAAAAGCATCGGCTTTAATCCCCGAAGCACAAACCTCGGCGAAACCTTGCTCAAAAATACCAGACCGACTGTTGCGGCAGAAATCAGAAGATATGCCGCCGGTTGGCTGATGGTGAATAAAAGCACCAGATACACGAAAAGTAATATAATTTTTACCCGGGCATCCATCCGGTGCAGAACCGAGCCGGTCGGGATATACTGTCCGATTGTTACATGATCAAGCATCGGTTTTCCCTCCCAATCTCGAAATCAGATATTCTGCTGCCGCAGAAACGGTGTAAATATCCGTCGGAAGCTTTGCTCCGCTTTGTCTGAGCTTTTCAAACAAAATAGTAATCTGCGGTACATTCAAGCCGATTTTCTGCAGCTCTTGTGCATGGGCAAACACCTCCGGCACCGTCCCTTGCATGAAAACCGTACCACGGTTCATGACAATGACCTGCTCAGCAATCCTTGCCACATCCTCCATGCTATGCGATACAAATAAAATCGTCATGTCCGGAGAGCTTTGATGCAGATGCACCAGACGGGATAGGAGCTTATCTCTGCCGTGTGGGTCCAGTCCTGCAGTCGGCTCATCTAAAATCAGCACACTCGGGCGCATCGAAAGAACGCCTGCAATTGCAACCCGGCGTTTTTGTCCGCCGGACAGCTCAAACGGTGATTTTTCCAGCAAATCCTCCGAGATGCCGACCAGCTCAATCGCCTCATATACCCGGCTTTTTACCTCGTCCGGGGAAAGTCCCATGTTTGTCGGTCCGAAGGCAATATCCTTGTAAACCGTTTCCTCAAAGAGCTGATGCTCCGGATACTGAAACACCAGTCCCACCATCCGTCGGATGGTTTTTAAATCTGTTTTTGCATCACAAAGCGAAACCCCGTTTACCAGAATCTCTCCCGATGTGGGACGGATTAAGGCATTCAAGTGTTGAATCAGGGTTGATTTTCCCGAACCGGTATGCCCGATTAGCGCAGTAAAAGAGCCGTCCGCAATCGTCAGATTGATATCGGAAAGCGCCTGATGCTCACCCGGCATTCCGGGCTGATAGATATAATTCAGATGCTCAATTTTAATCATGCTTGTTCGTCGTCCTTCAGAAGCGGCAGAAGAAAGCGGGTTGCCTCCTCCACCGTTATGATATTTTCCGGCACCCGAATGCCGGCATTCTTTAAATGATAAAACAGCTCGGTCACCTGCGGAACATCAAGCCCTAAAGCACGCATCTCCTCTACACGAGAAAATACCTGCTCCGGGGTATCGTCCTCTACCACCGTTCCCTTTTGCATCACCACCACACGGTCAGCCTGTGCTGCCTCATCCATGTAATGCGTAATTAAAATTACGGTGATATGCCTTTCCCGGTTCAGCATTTTAATGGTCGATAAAACCTCTGCACGTCCGCTTGGGTCGAGCATTGCGGTCGGTTCATCCAGAACAATGCACTCCGGATTCATCGAAAGCACCGATGCAATCGCAATCCTCTGCTTTTGTCCGCCCGAGAGACTCGATGGGGACGCATAGCGAAACTCCTGCATTTTTACCGTCTCTAAAGCTTTGTCTACCCGACGGCGGATTTCTTTCGGTTCTACACCGAGATTTTCCGGTGCAAATGCCACCTCATCCTCCACAATCGCACTGACAATCTGATTGTCCGGGTTCTGGAACACCATCCCGGCAGCTTTGCGGATTTCCAACAGCTTGTCCTCATCCTTGGTATCCATCCCGGCAACATATACACAACCGCCGCACGGGAGCAGGATGGCATTAAAATGCTTGGCAAGTGTGGATTTTCCGCAACCGTTATGCCCCAACACCGCCGTAAAGCTTCCCTTTTTTATCTCTAAATTCAGGTGGTGTAAAACCTCCGTTCCATTCTCGTAGGAATAGGTCAGATTCTCTGTTTTAATCATCTGCTTCCACCTTCCCATCTGCCCGAAATTCCACAAGGCAGTACCAAGCCGTTTGAGAGCATCGGCAACCCGATTTCATCGCAGGCTACCTTACCGCCATAGCGTTTTTTCATGGTATAGGTGAGTACATTTTCTAAAATGCAGGCACTAAGCCCGGTTGTATAGGAATTAATCAGGAAGAATAAAGGATTGTCGGAAAGAATTTTCATACAGTTTAAAATCAGGGGATATAACTCGTCTTCAATTTTCCAGACCTCTCCGCCCGGGCCTCTGCCATAGGAGGGGGGATCCATGATAATTGCATCATAGGTTCTGCCCCGGCGTTCCTCACGCAGAACAAACTTGACCACATCGTCCACGATATAGCGTACCGGACGGTCTCCCAGTCCCGATGCAACCACATTTTCCTTTGCCCAGGTCACCATTCCCTTAGAGGCATCGACATGAACCACCTCGGCACCGGCTTCCAATGCGGCAACCGTTGCACCGCCGGTATACGCAAACAGATTCAGCACACGAATCGGACGGTTTGCGTTTTTTATCAGGTCAGAAAACCAGTCCCAATTGACTGCCTGCTCGGGAAATAAACCGGTGTGCTTGAAGCCCATCGGCTTGATGTTGAAGGTCAGATTCCGATAATGAATTGACCAGAACGGCGGCATTTTCTTGTTGAAATACTGCCAATGACCGCCACCGCTGTTACTGCGGTGATACCAGGCATCCGTCTTTTCCCAGAGTGCTTTTTCACTCTTTTCGGTCCAGATTGCCTGCGGGTCGGGCCGTCTTAGCAGGATGTCGCCCCAGTATTCTAATTTTTCTCCTCCGGCGCTGTCTAATAACCGGT
The DNA here is from genome assembly GCA_015068965.1 of Oscillospiraceae bacterium. Lineage (GTDB taxonomy): Bacteria > Bacillota > Clostridia > UBA1381 > UBA1381 > RQCD01. The sequence continues at coordinate 626 of SVJN01000113.1, read as the reverse complement.
AGTCCTTCCATTGGTCTGCAATCCACATTGTTTTCTTCCCTGCATTTCGTGATAGATTTTTTTGCTAAAAATAATGATAGCTATACGATTATAATATATCATTTTTCCACGATTTTGTCAAGTATTCCGACACATTCGTGTACCAAAAAAATCCGACACATTCGTGTACCAAAAAAATCAGGAGCCGGAAAAAATTTCCCGACACCTGATTCACATCATCAGAATGTATGGACTGCATCGCACTTTACAGACCTGGTGTATTGTATCAATCCCCCTTACGGGGTAATGTAATGCACCTCACAACTATGGTACCAAAGGTACAGTGTATCAATCCCCATATAGGAGTAATGTAATTGGGGATGTTTAAAAATGCACCGACCGTTTGACGGCTTTTCGTGTGAATTTACAAGCATTGCAAAATGTTTAAACTTGCAATTTATTGTAGGAATCCGCAAAAATTTTTGCGGATTCCTAATTTTTTGCGGATTCCTCTTTATTCTATGCCGTCAAACTACAAATTCAACGAACCGCTCGACGTACCCGCGTACGCCGTCGGGCAAGGTCTTGTGCGATGCAAAAACCGCACAAGACTTCGTTTCGTTTGTTCTGCACTATTTTTAAACCTC
>SVJN01000112.1 GCA_015068965.1 Oscillospiraceae bacterium | reverse complement strand
CGCACATGGGCGTAACTAAAGCAGTGGCAACCAACGACTCGTCGTCTCGACTTTGCGAGAGTGACTCGTCGGGTTGCTGTTGCATACGACGCAAAACGAAATCAAAGATTTCTGTGCGTCAGTAACCATTCTGCTTCTTCTTACCGCTCTGCATCAGTTCAAAGGCATGATGATTTTATGGAGCGGTTGCGTCGAAGCCGCTTTGTTCCTTTATGAAGTCTGCCTGCGGTGTCAGGGTACCCCGTAGAAAGGAAGAAAAAACATGAAAACAACAACACGGGAAAATGCTTTCATCTGGTTTGGGGCAGGCGTTTCGATTGCAGAAATCCTGACCGGTACGCTGATTGCGCCATTAGGCTTGGGAAAAGGCTTTTTGGCAATTCTTCTGGGGCATCTGATTGGTGGCGGACTCTTTTTCCTTGCCGGTCTGATTGGCGGAAAAACCGGCATGAGTGCGATGGAAACGGTAGAAATCTCCTTTGGAACACGGGGGAGCAAGCTGTTTTCGATTTTAAATGTTCTGCAGTTAGTCGGTTGGACGGCAGTGATGATTGTAAGCGGAGCGCAGGCGGCGGCAGGTGTGGTTTCGCTTGGCGGTACATGGGTCTGGAGTCTTTTGATTGGTGCGCTGATTCTGGTCTGGGTATTGGTAGGAATCACCAATCTCGGAAAAATGAACACGGTTGCAATGGGGGCATTATTCCTGCTTACTGTGGTGCTGAGCATCGTGGTTTTCCGGGGAGAAGCAAATGTTTCCGGTGGTGCGGGGTTATCCTTCGGTGCGGCGGTTGAGCTATCAGTTGCTATGCCGCTTTCCTGGCTGCCTTTGGTTTCAGATTATACCCGGACGGCAAAAAAGCCGTTTGGTGCAACGCTTGCAAGCACCGTCACCTATTCTCTGGTCAGTATATGGATGTATATGATTGGGTTGGGTACGGCACTCTTTACCGGAGAAACAGACATCGCAATGATTCTCACAAAAGCAGGCTTGGGGGTTGCGGCATTGGTGATTGTCATTTTCTCGACTGTTACCACCACATTTTTGGATGTTTACTCGGCAGGCGTCAGTTGTGAAAGCATTTCTAAAAAAATGCCGGAAAAACCGGCGGCAATTGCGGTCTGCGTGCTTGGCACATTGCTTGCAATTTTTACACCGATTACGCAGTTTGAAAGCTTTTTATATCTGATTGGTTCGGTGTTTGCACCGATGGCGGCAATTCTGATTACCGACTACTTTATTCTGAAGAAGGACAGCCGTAAAAAAGGCTTTGATGTGTCCAATCTGATTCTTTGGGCATTTGGTTTTCTTTTTTACCGGCTGATGATGCAGGTGGATACACCTGTGGGATACACACTTCCGGCAATGCTTGTAATTGGCTTGGTGTGCGTGGCAGTGCACGGTATCCGGAAACAATAACTACCTTAGTAAACGGATTTTTCGAAACGATGGCAGGCGGGGAGCGCCGCAGGCAGGTCGGAAAAATCTTTAAAGCGAACAAAGCAGCTTCGCCGCAACCGCCTTTTCATTTACACATGATTTTAGCATGATATGGGCGGTAAGAAGAAGCAGGTTGCTTTGTTCATGCCCATTTGCGTTTTCGTGTGGAAAGCACGAAAAAATCGCAAGGGCATTAAATTCTTTTTACTTTATAGGAACGTAGTTTCCTATAAAGTGAAAGACAATAGAACAGCGATGGGAGTCCATGTTTTGGATTGAGAGGAAGAAATTGATCTTCGACCGACCTTGGAGGTAAGCTGTTTTTGTTGTGCGGCAAAGCCTCTGAGGAAATCATAAGAAAAGAGGTTTTGAACATGAAAAAAACAAAAAAATTAGTATTGGCAAGTCTGTTGATTGCGGTGGCGGTAGTCGGCTCTACACTATCGTTTCCGGTTCTCGGCTCAAAATGCAGTCCGGTTCAGCATCTGGTAAATGTCATTGCGGCGGTCACATTAGGACCGTGGTATGGTGTGGTGATGGCGTTTATCACATCCGTTTTGCGGGTGGCATTTGGGTTGGGGAGTTTGATGGCGTTCCCGGGCAGTATGTGCGGTGCATTGCTTGCAGGCGTTTTGTATTGGTTGTTGCCAAAGCTTTGGACTGCGTGTGCAGGGGAGCTGTTTGGAACGGCTATCATCGGTGGCTTACTTGCCTATCCGGTCGCATTGTTGCTGATGGGAAATGAATCGGCGGCATTGTTTGTTTACATTGTTCCGTTCTTGATTAGCTCGGCAGGCGGTGTGGTTTTGGCAATGATTCTGATGACTGCACTTTTGAAAACCGGTGTTCTGACAAAATGGATGCAGTAAGGAGGAGAAAATATGCTTGGAATATATTTAGAAAATGTACGAAAAAAAGTGCCGCTGGTACACAATATTACAAACTATGTAACGGTCAACGACTGTGCAAATATCCTGCTTGCAGTTGGTGGCTCGCCGATTATGTCGGACGATATTGAGGATGTGCAGGATATTTCGAGAATTGCGGATGCAGTCAACTTAAATATCGGGACGTTAAATCCCGCAAGTGTGCCTGCAATGTTTGAAGCGGGCAGGATTATCAATGAAGAAAACCGCCCGGTTCTGTTGGACCCGGTCGGTGCAGGTGCTTCTGAAAGAAGAACCGAAACGGCAAAAGAATTGATTGAGAAAATCCGTTTTTCGGTCATTCGTGGCAATATCTCGGAAATCAAAGCTCTTGCATCCGGAATCAGCACAACCAAGGGTGTGGATGCCAACCTTGCAGATGCCGTAACCGAAGAAAATGCCGACGAGGTCATTGCCTTTGCAAAAGCCCTTTCCCAAAAGACCGGTGCGGTGATTGTTATGACCGGGGCAATTGATTTGATTGTTGACAAGAAAAACGCATATCTTGTAAAGAACGGACATCCGATGATGAGCAAAATCACCGGAACAGGTTGTATGCTCAGCGCAATGATGAGTGCCTTTATCGGCGCAAATCCGGAGGATATTACCGGGGCGTGCGTAGCGGCAGTATGCGCAATGGGTGTGTGCGGAGAACGTGCATACGACCGTCTTTTGCCGGAGGAGGGGAATGCCACCTATCGGACAAAGCTGATTGATGAGGTTTATCATCTGAACAAAGAAAGATTATCAGAGGGTGCAAAGTATGAAATGCGATAAAAAAATTATGCAGCTATATGCAGTAACCGACCGGAGCTGGTTGGGAAAAAGAACATTGGAGGAGCAGGTGGAGGATGCCTTAAAGGGCGGCGTTACCTGCGTTCAGCTACGGGAAAAGGATTTGCCGGAGGTGGAATTTTTGGAGGAAGCGAAAAAGATTAAAGCACTTTGTAATGCCTATGGGGTTCCGTTTTTTATCAACGACAATGTATCGGTCGCAATTGCCTGTGGTGCAGACGGGGTTCATGTCGGACAAAGCGACATGGAGGCAGGCGATGTGCGAAAGCTGATTGGTGCGGATAAAATCTTAGGCGTTTCTGCCCAGACAGTCGGGCAGGCAAAGCTTGCCGAGGCAAGGGGAGCAGACTATCTCGGAGTTGGAGCGGTCTTTTCCACCAGCACCAAATTGGATGCGTGCGATGTTTCCTACGAGACCTTAAAGCAAATCACAGAAGCCGTCAGCATTCCGGTGGTGGCAATCGGCGGAATTTGTGAAGAAAATATCATGCAGTTATCAGGAAGTGGCATTGACGGCGTTGCGGTGGTATCGGCAATTTTTGCAAGTGAGGATATCTGTGCGGCAACCGGACGATTGCTGACACTTTCAGAAAAAATGACAAAGCAGTAAGGAGAATCCGATGAAGGGTGCAATTTTTGATGTGGATGGAACGCTGTTAGATACCATGCCGGCATGGGAAACCGCCGGAGCGAAGTATTTAGAGCAAAAGGGCATGACGGCAGAGCCGGATTTGCGGGAGACCTTGAAAGTGATGAGTCTGGATCAGGCGGCGGCATACTTTCAGGCACACTATGGGATTGATGAGCCAATGGAGCAGATTGTTTCGGACGTTTATCAGGTGGTGGCAGATTTTTATCTGTATCACGCACAGCCAAAAGCAGGCGTGCCGGAATTTTTAAAGCAGCTCCGGGCAAACGGCGTCCGGATGTGTGTCGCAACGGCAACCGACAGGAAATGGATTGAGCCGGCACTTGCAAGATGTGGCTTGCTGGAATATTTTGGTGAGATTTTTACCTGTGCTTCGGTCGGTCACGGAAAGGACGAACCGCATATTTATGAGGCGGCACAACAGTTTTTGCACCTTACAAAGGAGGAAATCTGGGTGTTTGAGGATGCATCCCATGCGGCAGAAACTGCAAAAAAAGCAGGTTTTTTGGTCTGCGGTGTATTTGATGCATCGGAATGTGAGCAGAATAAGCTCAGGGAGTTTAGCGATATTTATCTGAATTCATTTGAGGAAGCAGGAGGGAAGTTCCATGAAAAAGGTTTTAACCATTGCAGGGTCTGATTCAAGCGGGGGTGCCGGGATTCAGGCAGATATCAAAACCATTACGGCACACAAGATGTATGCCATGAGTGCGATTACGGCTTTGACGGCACAAAACACCACCGGGGTTTCTGATATTTTGGAGGCATCAGCCGAGTTTGTCGGCGCACAGTTGGATAGCATTTTTACGGATATTATGCCGGATGCAGTTAAAATCGGGATGGTTTCCAATTGCGACATCATTTCTGTGATTGCTCAAAAGCTCAGACAGTATGGTGCAAAAAATATTGTGGTTGACCCGGTAATGGTGGCAACCAGCGGAAGTAAGCTGATGCAGGATGCCGCTTTGGAGGCACTCACGGGCGAGCTGTTGCCTTTGGCAACCCTCATTACGCCGAACATTCCGGAAGCCGAGGTGCTATGCGGTTTTCCGGTTCAGGATGAAACCGGCATGATTCGTGCGGCAGAGACGATTTCCAAAAGCTATGGCGGTGCGATTTTAGTAAAGGGCGGGCATCTGGTCAACGATGCAACCGACCTTCTCTACCAAAATGGTCAAAGCAGATGGTTCTCCTCCGAACGCATTCATAACCCGAATACACATGGAACTGGATGCACCCTTTCCTCGGCAATTGCCTGCAATTTAGCGGCAGGGTATTCTTTGGAGGAAAGCATCAAAAATGCCAAACACTATCTGACCGGAGCCCTCCGTGCAATGCTTGACCTGGGACACGGCTCGGGACCTTTGGAGCATACTTACTGGATTACATTACCCGAAATAGAATAAAGAAAGAAGAAAATCCTGCTATTTTGCATTGAGATAGCAGGATTTTTATATTTTTATAGCAGGATATCGAATGGACTTTGCAAAAGAGATGTTGTATAATATAAATAGAAATATTTTTTGCTTTATAGGAAACTTCGTTCCTATAAAGCAAAAAGAATTGAATGCCCGTGCGAAATTTTCCGCTAATAGCGGAAACGCACATGGGCGTACAAAACGTTATGCTTCTTCTTACCGCTCTGTGTCACTTTAAAGTACAAAATGATTTTATAGAGCGGTTGCGGCGAAGCCGTTTTGTTCTATCGGGAAAATTTGTGAAAGGGTAAGAATGGAGGAGAAGAAATGAAAAGAACAAAAATGTTATCCTTGCTGCTCAGCATTGTTATGCTTCTGGGACTGTTTGTTCCGGCATATGCACAGGAGGAAGCAAAGGTTCTGACCGTTTTAAACGGTGCGGCAGGAACAAATGGAATGTATGGTAGTGTAGACATCTACAAGACCTACATGAATACGACCTTAAACTCGGTAGATGCCGGAACTACCTATGCATGGCAACCGAATGCAAATGGTGCGGTAGAGAGCGTTACCAAAAACCATAGCGCAAATCTGAGTACCAATAAGGCGTTATGGTGTCCGAGCGGATGGGGATATGAGTATACCTTGTCCAATCCTGCTCTGACCTATACCGTTCGCTTCGATATGAAGGACTGGTACGAGGTGGAACGGATTGATGTGCATGAAATCAATGTGTCCGACGAAAACGGAATCGGCGATATCAGCGTTTCAGTCGGCTTGAACACCTATGCTATGAGAGAGGCAGAAACAACCTCCTCTACTGTATTGGGTGACAGTACCATTTTTGCAAACCACGCAAAGTCTAAAGCGAATATTGAGGTGCTAAACACCGCAAAACGTGGAAGATATGTGGATGTTACCCTGACCACAAAGGGGGTTGCAAGAGTTACCTCCATTATGATTTTCGGAAAAAAGCTGGAAAAAAAGGAGTTAAATCTTATCAGCGGTAATGTGGTCACAAATTCAGAACGGTATGGAAACAAGGATGTATATGCACAGTTTTTAGATACCAATCTGAATTCGCTCTCCACAGCGGCAACCTATACCTGGGAGCCAGCAGCAGTCAGGGACGCAGCTTTAAAATATATGAATGACGGTGGTACCTGGATTCCTGCTAACTGGAGTCAATGCGAATGGTTGACTGATGAATCAGTGGATTATGTGGTAACCTATGATTTGAAGAATATTTTTGAGATTACCCGAGTGGACCTGCACGAGCTTTCGGTGAACAAGTGGAACTATATCAACGGATTTTCTGTGGCAGTCGGAACAAGCATGGACAATCTGACTCCGGTTGAAACTACCATGACGAAGAAGATGGCGTCAGAAGTAGACCCGGCAGACACAAACACATATCGGGCAAATATGGCAGAGCTGAAAACACCGGTAGAGGGCAGATATGTTCAGGTCACCATTGATGTCGGTTCAGATGCCTGTGTCGGAGAAATTATGGTGTTTGGTAATTCTATAGAGAGAACAGAATATACCTTAATCAGTCCGAATCCATTAACCGAAGCAGATAAAAACTGGTACGAACAGAATCAGAAGATTCATATCACAGAAGCAGGTAGTGACACCACCTATCAATGGGCAACCTTTGGTCTGGAGGAAAAAGAAGCAAGGAACACGATTGCACCGCTTGCAAGACGGCTGGATGACGACTATAATGGTGATGGAATTGGTGGAGAAAAAAATATTGCAGATGCAAATATTACCTCCCTTGATGCAGAGCATATTGTTCCGCTTGCAGGAGCAGGAAATAATGCAGTTATTTATGATTTTGGTAAAAAGATGGCTGTCAGCCGTGTAGATGTTCACGAGCTTGTAAAAAAAGATACCGGGCTTGGAACGATTACTGTTTTCTATGGTGATGAACCCGGTGTAATCAATCAGACTGCAAAGAAGATAACGCTTACATATTCCGATGCAGATGTTCTGACACATAAGTTGGATGCAATTGATCTGGGAACACCCGTTGAAACAAGATTTTTAGCACTTTCATTCTCTATGGATGATGGAAATGAAGCGACGGCAAATACCAACGGCTATGTATTGGGAGATGTTCTCATTTTTGGTAAAGAAGCAGAAATTCAGGAGTACACAGTTTTAAAGGCTTTGTCAGGTCAGGTGTGGAATGCCAACGGTCTTTCATATTATCAGGCAAAAGGTTTTACGGTTGAAGCGATTGATACCGGTGCAACCTACACTTGGGCAACCGAGGCAGAATGTGCTGAGGTTACGAAGGTTCTGACTAATTTGACCGGAATCAATGACGGTATCTTCAACGGTACCGACAATGTCGTGATTGCAAACAATGTTGCGGCGGTTACCTTCGACCTCAAAGCAAAAAGAACGGTAAACAGAGTTGATATCTGCTACAATGAAAATATCTGGAACGGATTTCAATCTGTTACGGTTTATGCTTCCGATAAAAAAGAAGGCTTATATTCCGAAGCAAATCTGGTGGGAGTTCTGAACACCTCATCCGGCGAAGGAAAGGGCTTCTATCCTGTTGTTTCCGGAACTTCTGTCATTGCTCCATATACCTTTGATGCGGTGGAAGCGCAATACATTGGTGTTGTTCTGAATTCAACCGGTGCTGATACCGACAATGACACAACACTTCGTCAGATTGTGATTTTTGGTGAGGACAGTAAGTTTGCACCGCTTCAAAAGGCAATCAACGAAGCATTGACTTATGACAATGCAATTCCGTATGATGCCGATGATTGGGCAAGACTGCAGAATACAATTACGGAGGCAGAAGCACTCCTTGATACCGATGCAACGGATGAAACAATCAAGACTGCGATTGCAACCATCTATGATGCAATTCATCAATTAGACCTGCGTGGCGGTGATATGTTGCTTTCTCAGAATGTGATGGAAAATGCAGAATGGACTGTATTTCAGGAGCGTTGGCCCAGCATCAGACAGGTGGTGCTTGAGAATGCATCTGCAAGAATTATGACTGCGGCAGAGGATGGTGTTACCGGAGCCGATCCGAGTATTGTAGGAGATAAAGTGAAGGAGCTGTTTGACGGCGGCGTAAAAATGTATGGCGGAGACAGTGGTGTATGGTCAGGATGGCAGAATCACGGCACAACCTACGTTCTTTATGATTTTGGTGAAGAAGTATGGATTAATGGTGCTGATGTGGCTTCCTACGACTACAAGTATTATAACAACACGGCTTCAAAGTTCATTGGAGAAATCTTTGTTGAGGTTT
>SVJN01000111.1 GCA_015068965.1 Oscillospiraceae bacterium | reverse complement strand
GGAGCGAAATTGAAGTGATTGCAGATGATCCCACCGGTGAGATTCTGTACTGTCCGCCGGTTTACGGGATTTGTGAGGATAAGCTTTATATGTTGATCAACGAAATGGTGGCACCCGACCATATCCACGCCCTTGATTTATTTGTCTATGACCCGGAGAAGGATGGATTTGTAATGCTCTGGTCAAAGCCGATTCCCTTTAAGCTCAATACAAATGTTGTAGCTCTGGAAAACGGAAAGCTGATGCTCCCCGGACGGGTGGGTGAGCTGGACCGGTTCCCGAATACGCCGGCGGTTCTGATTTCGGACAGCGGAAAGATAGACGGTGATTGGAGACTTGTCCGGATTGCTCCGAATGGGGAATTAGCAGACGGAGAAAAGCTGATACACCCGGAAATTTCGGCGGTGGTGGATCAGGAAAAAATTTATATGTTCTGCCGGAATGACCAAAGAAGGGTATCCTTGTTATATCTTTCAGAAGATAACGGAGAGCATTGGTCGGAGCCGTATACCACCGATTTGCCGATTGGCCCTACAAAAATGTATGCCGGAACGCTTTCTGACGGCAGGAATTATCTGGTTGCAAACGAAACCGATAACGGACGTAAAACCCTGGTGCTGTATCTTACCCAAAAGGGCAGTATGCAGTTTGAAAAACGCATCGTCCTGCGTGACGGTGAGGAAGAAGGCTACCCCGGCTCAACGGCGTGGCACTATCCGGTTGCCTGCGAGGGGGACGGAAAGATCTATATCATTTATACGGTGAATTTTAACGGCTGGGAAAAACGTGGGGCGGTTTTATCGGTTGTGGATTTGAAAAAAATTTAAGGTTATGACTGCGGAGTATGGCGAGTGTTCTTAAGGATGCTCGCCAGTTTTATTCGCCTATGGCAAGTTATATTGCTTTGCAGTGATATTTGTTTTGCAAGTGGTATTGTGCTTCGCAGAGTTTATAGCGAATAAAATATCACTAAAACGACAGTTTTAATAACACTTTTGATTTATCAAAAATATCACTCTGTACAAAGTACAGAATATCACTTGAAAAAACAATAATTTAGCAGGATAATAATTGTAGAGGTGATAGTGATGTCGGATAGTGTTTAAGAGAAAGGGCAAAACAATTTGCAAAAGATACGGTTTTTATGTAGAGAAATCTCCTCATAAAAGCTTCGCAGTTTTTGCAAGAAAGCAAAAAATTAAAGGAATTCAGAATTTTTTTCTGATAAAATGGCAGTATGGAGGGATGTATATGCTCAATGTATGTGATTTTGGAATCATCGGAGACGGAACCACCAACCAGACCGAAGCAATTAAAAAGGTCATCGCAATCGCCGAGGCGCAGGGCGGAGGCACGGTCTATTTTCCGCCGGGAAGATATCTGACCGGGACGGTGGAATTATGCGACAATATGACCTTGTATCTGGATGCCGGAGCGGTGATTTTAGGAAGTCCGGATCCGGCGGATTACCCGATGATGACCGCAGAAATTCTGCCCGGCTACACCAGAGGCGGACATTCCGGGCTGATTAAGGCGTTTCGCCGGAAGAATGTTGCCATCTGCGGAAGAGGCACGATTGACGGTCAGGGTGCATATTGGTGGGATAATCCGGGAAACGAGCATCGTCCCCGGGCAATTCAGCCGATTTTATGTGACAATGTTCTGATTGACGGTATCACCGTCATCAATTCTGCAATGTGGACGATTCATCCGCTTTGCTGTACCAATGTGACGGTCCATGCCGTTACCATAAAAAATCCGTGGGATTCCCCGAATACAGACGGAATCAACCCGGAAAGCTGTTTGGGAGTACATATTTCCAACTGCACGATTGATGTCGGGGACGATTGTCTGACCTTAAAATCGGGCACAGAGGAGGATATTCTGCAAAAGCAGTATCCGTGTGAGAATATCGTGATAACCAACTGTACCATGTTAAACGGGCATGGCGGTGTGGTGTTGGGAAGTGAGATGTCGGGCGGGATTCGCAATGTCACGATTTCCAACTGTGTATTTTCCGGCACCGACCGGGGCATCCGTATCAAAACCCGGCGTAAGCGTGGCGGAAGTGTTTCGGATGTCGTAGTCAGCAATATTGTGATGGAACGGGTGTTTGTTCCCTTTGTGATAAACGGGTATTACTGTTGCGGACAAGGGGTGAGTCCGGAGGATATGTCGTTATTTTCCTTGGAGCCTTTAAAAGCGGACGAGACGACACCGGTGATAGAAAATATCAGCATTTCCAACATCCGGGCAACCAAGGTTTCAGTTTCGGCAGGATTTATTTACGGCATCCCGGAGCAACCGGTAAAAGGACTTTCGGTAAACAATTATTCTGTGGAAATGCTTGCACCGGAGGAAGCAAAGGAGGAAGCTCCCATCATGGCATTTCACATCGGGAAAATGAAGGGGTGTGGGATATATCTTGCCAATATCCGGGACTCTGTTTTTCGGGATATTTCGTTTTGTATCCGGGGCGGAGTCGGCATGGAGCTGGTGGGTGCATCCGGAATCCGGGTGGGAGGATTTTGTGCATCCGGCGCAGATGAAGCCTTGAAAATGACTGCTTGTGAGGCGTGTATCACGGATTGATTTTCGGGTTTGTAGGATATTCCTATAATAAAAGTTGATTTTTTTCTGAATCATACAAAATTTTTAAAAAAAGTTGCAATGTATCTATAAATGTGCTATACTGAATCTATTATGATAAAAGGGGGTAATCATTATGTCAATGGTTGCAGACAAAGTAAAAAGTTATTTGGAGAAAGAAGATATTCGTTATGAATATTATGAGCCGACAGGTGATCGGAGTGAAGCGATTAAGGTATCCTTTAACGGAAAAAATGCAGATACAGTAAGAGTTTTCCTGTTCTTTGATGAAGAGGGAAAGAGAGTCAACCTCAAGAGCTTCTCTATCGCAAAGATTCCGTCCGAAAAGCTGATGGATATGTATGTTGTTTTAAATGAACTCAACAACGAGTACCGTTGGGTAAAATTCTATGTAGATTCCGACAATGAGGTTACTGTTTCTGACGATGCAATCATCGATCCGGATTCTGTTGGCGCTGAGTGCTTTGAGCTGATTATCCGCAGTGTCAGCATCGTGGATGAGGTTTATCCGAGACTGATGAAGGTTCTCTGGGCATAAGCTTGTAAAAAGTGGTGGAATTATGACATTACATAAGATTCATTACACCCTTGACCCACGAACAATTATGAAGGGAAAGCTTGAGGGTGGAAAGGATGTTCTTGAGATTTTGTTCCGGGAGCTGGAAAAACGGCTCCCGTGTGAACGTATTATCCGGCTGGAAAAAAGCTATAACGGAATCAAGGTGGTTGTCTGCCGGTCAGAGGAACTGACGGAAAAAGAGTTAAGAGCAATCAACCAGAGTATTTCCGAAGCCGTTTCTATCGGTGAAATCGGTATGGTTGTGAGCGAAGTGTCTGCTGACGATGTGCTGAAAAATGGCAGCTTGAGTGATGAAGATAAGCGCTTTTTGTCCGGCATGGGTTCCGGGAAAATGCCGGAGGAAGAAATCAAGCAGGTAGCTCCGCAGAATCAGGAAACAAAGCAGGAGCAGGCAGAGATTCCGGATGAGGAGGACGTGTTCGAGGCAGTTGAGGGCTTGGTTGCGATGAACGAGTTAAAAGCCTGGGCAAAAGAGATGAAGCAGCTTTCTGCCAAAGCTCCGGATAAAAAGCTTTTAGCAAGTGCGTTGATGGGGATGTCCTATCTGGTTTCAATCAATAGCGGAAACGGTCGCACAAAAATGCTGGAGATGATGGGCAAGGTTTTGTGCCGTGTACTCGGAAAAGCAGGTTCAGAGCTGAAGGAAGTTACAATAGAGCCGGATCGGGAGGCGGACGGTTACAATATTGAAAAGGTAATCAACGAGTTTTCCTATGTCGGAAAAGAAAGTGAAACGCTTTATGTGTTCGCTCTGAACATTGAAAAGTTTCAGAACAATACCAATATGATGGCATGGTTACGGCTTTTAGACGGCATCTGGGAAAATAACAAAAAGGCAATCTTTGTTTTTGTGCTTCCGTATATGGAGCAGGCGGCACTTTATGAAATGCATCAGAAAATTGAGGATGTTCTGCCGAACCGGATTTTGACCGAAAAGCCCATGACCAATGAAAACTATTTGTCCTTTTTTGAGAATTATTTCAAGAAATATGATATAAAGCTTTCGGAGGAAGCATATACTGTAATCCCGAAGAAGCTTGCAGAAGAAAAATCAGACGGCAGATTCTACGGAATTAACACCGTAACGAAAATCTGTGACGAAATCCTTTATCAGAAGCTGAAAAATGCGTGCTTGTCAGAGGATGTATCCTTATGTGAAATCACCGGCGAGGATATTACCGCACTCTTGCACCGTCCGCTTGAGGGCGAGGCAAACGGAATGACCGGTATGCAAAAGCTGGAGTCTTTGGTTTCTTTGGAAAATGTCAAGTCTGTTATCAAAGAAATTGTAGCAACTATCAAAATGCAGAAGAGAATGGATGCAGGGGTGAGAAATTCCAAGCACATGATGTTTTTGGGAGCGCCCGGCACCGGAAAAACAGTTGTTGCACGAATTCTGGGCGAAATCCTGCGAGAGGAGAAAATTCTTTCTGTCGGCGGATTTTATGAAGTGACCAGAAAGGATTTGGTTGGTGCGTATATTGGCCATACCGCTCCGAAAACCGCAGAGGTTTGTCAGGCGGCATACGGAAGTGTACTGTTCATTGATGAGGCATATATGCTCGATGGAGGCGGCGAAAAGGATTACGGCAGGGAGGCAATCAGTACCCTGATTGCAGAGATGGAAAACCGCAGAGACGATTTTGTTGTCATCCTTGCAGGCTACGAAAAGGAGCTGGAGCGATTATTTGATTTAAACCCCGGCTTGCGTGACCGGATTCCTTATCGGGTGAATTTTGAAAACTATAACCGTGAGGAATTGGAGCTGATTTTCTATAAGATGCTGCCCAAGGGCTTTGCACTTGCGGAGGAGTTTCAGGAAACCGCACATCAGTTCTTTGTCAATCTCTCGGATGAGGTTATGAATAATCCGAATTTCAGTAATGCACGTTTTGTAAGAAATCTTGTGGAAAGAATTCTTTCTAAATTTGCATTGAGAACACAGATGGGTGAAGATGAAGAGAAGGATACCTTTATCGGCAGTGACTTTGAGCAGGCGATTTCGGATGCAGAATTCAGCAATTTGAATGCGAAGAAAACTGTTCGCAGAATTGGTTATTAAATTTATGGTACAATTCGGATGATTTATCGGGATTGTGCCATTTTTTCAGAGAGGAAGTTTGAAAAATGAAGGTTTTAATGTTAAATGGAAGTCCGCACGCAAACGGAAACACCGCAATGGCACTTTCGGAGTTGGAAAAGGTGTTTTTGGCAGAAGGAATTGAGGTGGAAATTGTTCAGGTGGGCAATCAGGCGATTCATGGCTGTGTGGCGTGTGCCTCCTGCACCAAGAACGGAAAATGCGTGTTTGAGGATGCCGTCAACGAAACGGCAGAAAAGCTCAGAGAAAGTGATGCGCTGGTGGTTGCAAGCCCGGTTTACTATGCTTCTGCAAACGGTACTCTGGTATCCTTTTTAGACCGTCTGTTCTATAGCTCCGGCTTTGACAAGACCATGAAGGTAGGGGCAAGTGTTGCGGTTGCAAGACGTGGCGGATGCTCTGCAACCTTTGACGAACTGAATAAGTATTTCACCATCAGCGGTATGCCGGTGGCATCGAGCCAGTACTGGAACAGTGTTCACGGCAGAGTGCCGGGAGATGCCGCAGGAGATGCAGAAGGTCTGCAGACCATGCGTACCCTTGCCCGGAATATGATATTCTTGATGAAGAGCATTGCACTCGGAAAAGAACAGTTCGGCTTGCCGGAAAAGGAGCCGAAGCAGTCCACAAGCTTTATCCGGTAAACGGGGGATTTCACGAATGAAAACCAAGAAAGCAATTCTGATATGGTCGATTTTAAGGTATGTATGTATTGTGGGTGGAGTGATTTTGTATATCCTGTTTGAAAAGAATGATATTCTAAGTTTACTGGCAGTAGCAGTAATTCTGGCAGGCATATTGATAACCGTTGCAATTGTGTGCATGACCGATGTTGTCTATCAGTGTCCGAACTGCAATGCACAGCTTCAAGGAAATCAGAAGGAACGGACACTTTCCTTGGGGCGTAGATACTGCTTGCTCCTGACCTGTCCGTCGTGCAAAAAAACAAGCTTCTGTCGGAGAAAGCAGATTCCAAAGAAGAAAGGAAGGAAAAAAGATGTTTCAGGGAAAAATGAAAGCGGTCACCTTCAGCTATGATGACGGTGTCACGCAGGATAAACGATTGATAGAATTATTCAACAAATATGGGTTAAAGGGAACCTTCAATCTGAATTCAGAGCTGTTGGGTTTAGACGGTGAACTGATTCGGGAGGGGGCAAGAGTTTCCCACAACAAGGTAAAGCCGGAGGAGGTTTCGGCGGTTTACCGTGGGCATGAGGTTGCAGTACACACATTGACACACCCGAACCTGCACGAAACCATGGACGATGCAGAGGTCATCCGTCAGGTTGAGGAGGACCGGAAGAATTTAGAAAAACTGGTTGGCTATGATGTGGTTGGTATGGCATACCCCTGCGGTGGTGTGAACAACGATGACCGTGTGGCAGAAATCCTGAAAAAGCACACCAAAATTCAGTATTCCAGAACCATTACCTCTACCTATAGCTTTGACTTGCAGGAAAATCTCCACCGCTTCAATCCGACGGTGTACCATATCATGCAAATGGAACAGCTGTTTGAGCTGGGTGAAAAATTTGTAAAATTAGATGCAGATAAACCGCAGATTTTCTATATCTGGGGGCATAGCTATGAATTTGACATCGCAGACACCTGGGGCAGGATGGAGGAATTCTGCAAGCTGATTGCAAACCGGGACGATATTTTCTACGGTACAAACCGTGAGGTTTTGTTGAAGCCATAAGTTTTTTGCAAAATTATGTAAAATACTTGCAAAATTATAAATTTTATAGTATAATATATCCTGATGAAAAAACGGATAATATCCGGAAAAATGGAGGAAAAAGTTATGAAAAAAATTATTTCAGCAGTATTGACCGCTGTTATGCTCATGGCAGTTACCGCTTGCGGCGGTGGGACAGCAGGCACAAAGATGACAATGGGTACCGGTGGTACCGCAGGTACATATTACGGCTACGGCGGTGTGCTTGGTCAGTATATCAAGAACAATGCAGGCATTGATGTAACCGTTGTTTCTACCGACGGCTCCAAGGCAAACATCCAGGGGATTGATGCAGGCAACTATCAGTTGGGTACAGTTCAGTCTGACGTTATGGCTTATGCATGGGAAGGTACACGTTCCTTTGAAGAGGAAGGCAAGATTGATTCCTTCCGTGTAGTAGCAGGTCTTTATGCAGAATCTGTTCAGTTAGTAACTATGGATCCGGCAATCAAGAGTGTTGCTGATTTGAAAGGAAAGTCTGTTTCAATCGGTGCTCCGGGTTCAGGCGTATACTTCAATGCAATTGACGTTTTAACCGCTGCAGGTCTTGCAGAAACCGATATCAAGGCACAGTATCAATCCTTTGCTGATAGCGCTGATGCGTTGAAGGACGGTAAAATTGATGCGGCATTTATCGTAGCAGGTGCACCGACACCGGCAATCACAGAGCTTTGCACAACCAACGATGCATACCTCGTTCCGATTGACGGAGCCGTTGCAGAGAAGCTGATGGCAGATTGCCCGTTCTATACCATTTACAATGTTCCGGCAGGAACCTATAAAGGTCAGACCGAGGACGTCCAGACCGTTACCGTTAAGGCAACTCTGATTGTCAACGCAGATGCGGCAGAAGAAGATGTTTACAAGCTGACAGCAGCAATTTTCGATAACATTGATGCAATCACCGCAGAAAATGCAAAGGGTGCTGAGTTGAGCATCGAAAATGCAACCAGCGGTATGACGGCACCGTTTCACGCAGGTGCGGCAAAATATTTTGCAGAAAAAGGCGTAGAAGTGACAAAATAAACAGCCAAAAATAGCGGGCTGTGGCGGATACCGTCACAGCCCTATTTATGAGAAAATCAGAGGAGGGATTTCGGTTGTTATTCGGTAAGAAGAAGGCTTCAGTTCAAGAACCGATGGACTTGGAATCAGTTATGAAAAAATTTGACCGGGAATCGAACACCCGTGTCTGGGAGGGAAAGCCGAAAATTGCAGTTACCTGCGTGCTGGCGATTTTCTCCTTGTTTTGTATTTATGTTACACTCTTTGCAAGCTGGCTGGAGGAATTGCGTCTGACCACCTTTGTTGCGTTCATCGTGCTGTTGGGTTATCTGATGTACCCGGTTAAAAAGGGTGTGCAGAAGGTAAATCATATACCCTGGTATGATATTGTTCTGATGATTTGCGGAACAGGTGCGTTTTTGTACTATGCCGCAAATGCGCTGACCATCATTCAGCAGGGCAGTAAATTTGAATGGTACCAGAT
>SVJN01000110.1 GCA_015068965.1 Oscillospiraceae bacterium | reverse complement strand
AAGAACAATATTTTCACTTTTTGCAACCAATTCGCCTAAGCTATCTAAAAAGCTGGTTGTCTCAGCCGCAAAGCAATGCGGTGTTGCACAAAGGGCAAGGAGTAATAACAGAAATATTTTTTTCATTTCGTTTCTACCTCCTTATTTCAGAATCTGACTCAGGACTACTGCCGCTACCGCATAGGAAACATATCCGTTTGGATTCAGATTTTGTCCGTCGCCCGAAATGATACCGGCTGAAATCAGAAGCTTTGCCGCCTCCTTTGCCTCATCCGTCAACAAATCCCAATCTGCATACGGAGTCGGGTCAAAATATTCGGGTACTGTCTTTCCGGAGAGCTTTAATGCGTTTGCCACCATAGAGAACATATCCGCTCTGGTTAGGTATTCCTCGGCATAAATTTTGTTCTCCCCGGTAGTCGGTGTAATGCCCAGCTCCTTTGCAATACCAAGCTGCTGGTAATAGGGCATTTTATCATAAGCATCAAAATAGTTGACTGTCCAGCTTGCCGAAAGTCCTCTTGCTTCTACCAAAGCTTTGATAAAATCGCCCCGGAGCATTATCTTTCCGGCACTATCGGTTTCTACACCCAGTAAATCTGCTGTTGTATCCATTGCGTTATACGCCCAGGAGTAATCCTGTGCCGCAAGGCTTGCATCCATCAGATTTAACTGTTCTGTTACAGGATTCAGGATTACATAGTCAATGCAAATACCTTCTGTATCTGCTTCCGCAAGGAGCTTGATGGTTGCATCCTCCGGAATCTCTACCGTTGCCATCACATCCCCCGAAGAAACGCCTGCGGCGATGGTGGAGGGGAAGGTCAGAGTTTGTTTATATTCATCATTGACATAAAGCTTGTAGTTGCAATTCTCGTCATTGACAGAGGCGTAGCGGATGCTCAAAGAATCTGCCGCTTTTAAATGCTCAAACCAGACACCGTTATCTGCCGCACCGATGTTATGTACACCGACACCACCGGAAAATCCGGATTTTACAACATTCTGTCCGTTGCCAATTTTCTTTGCATGGTACTCTGCCTCTAACAGACCGCCATTTCGTAAGGAAGTACAACCGTCAAAGACAAAGGTGGTGATGCTTCTGGGAGCAAGCTCCAGCATCACATGGTTATCAGTAACGGTACGATAGCCTAATTCCTGCATATTCTCATGCTCGGAGGTTCTCCAGCCGTTGACTCCGGTTGTGGTAAAGCCGTCCGGCACAAAATCAATCTGATGTGTTTCGGTACCGTCATTGATGCAAACCACAACGCACTTGCCGGATTCCTCATCCTTGAATGCGGTTAGGAGAACATCCGGATAGGGGCTTTCCTCTACTCCGATTCTCCAGTAGCCGGGGCGAACCCACTTGGAGTAGTGACCTGCCGCCCAGCACCGTTTATTGACACGGTAGGTTCCGTCACAATTACAGGTAATCAGGGCTTCGCTGTTTCCATAGCGATGAATGTTATACCACCATACAAAGGCATTGACCTCCGGCTTGGTTAAAAGCACGTGCATTTCCTGCGCCCAGCTCAGACCATACTCAATCGACGGATTATCCGGCGTATTGGTATCACTCGACTCGGTCTGCCATACACGTTTTTGCAGCTGCTTTGCAAGCGGGAATCGCTGATAATCCCAATAGGAATGCCCCGAAATATAGTCTACGTGGTCTTTGGTTTCATCATCCAACAGATACGGGAAATTTTCCACCGGGAAGCGGAAGTTTGCCGCATCATTTGTCATGATTTTAACATCCAGTCCACGTTTTTCAATTTCCGGCTGTAAATAGTCCCGAATCAAAACATGAAATTCATCTCCTGTCATAATACAGGTATCCCACGGCGGTGTAGATTCCGGCTCGTTCTGAATCGAAATAATATCAATTTTAATACCGTGTTCTCTTTCGTAACCCTCTACATATTCACAGAAAAATTCTGCATAATCCTGATAATACTCCGGTAAAAGACTTCCGCCGACCATCTGCTTACTGGTTTTCATCCAGTACATCGGGGTCCAGGAGCAGGATAATGTTGTAACATCCTCATACTTCTGTACCTCCTGGAAGAACCATACCTGAGAGGCATCTCTGTCCCAATGATATACGCCATCCTCTGTCATTAACGGTGCCTGACCGTCGGCACGTTCACCGGTCGGCATCTGACATCTTAAAATCGTGAAGCCCAAACCGTCCACCGGGTCATAGAGGAAATCCACCACACCATTGGAATGCTTTGCATGAGTTGCCGCATCAATCGTCATTGCACCGCCGAAGCCGTCAATCTCCTGATGCACATCATTCCAACGAAGGATGCTCTCTTTTGCCTGCAAGCCTTCCAGAGAAGCACCGATAAAACCGATGTCCTCTGCAGAATTCTTGGGCAGGCTTGCTTTGACATAGGTCATACCGTCCGGAATCATTGCCCGGTTGGTAACGGTCTGATATTCTGTCTCCAAAAAGGTGCTTGCAACACCTTCTTCTCTTACCGTCTCCAGCAATACCCAATTTTCTGCATCCCTGGAAACATAGAAGGAGGCATCTGCCTCGGAATTATCTGCCGTTTTGCAGTAAAAACGCAGTCCCGGCACACAACGCCATACCAAATCTGCATCTCCGCTTGTATTTCCAGCACTCCGCAGCCACAAGCCACCCGGAGCCTCGGTCATATTCTGCAAGCCGACTGCCGAAACCCGTTGCGGAACAAATCCGTCTGCCGTCCGGTCTGCAAAGCTTTCTGCTTTTCCCTCCAGCATATCGGAGAAATTTATATCATAAAGCTCAATATCGGTAATTCCAACCATCCAGTTTGACCAGAGCGGTGTTGTCGGAGCATCCTTGGCAGAAATTTCCGGCAAATGTACGGTCAGGGTATCGGCATCCGCCGGAATGGTCAGAATATATTCCATGGTCGGATAGCTGTTATTGTTCCGGTCTGTTTTTGTACCGGTTTTTCCGATTCTTGCCGCTATCGGCTTTATCACACCGTTCCCGGTCTGATAGGAAAAGCTGATATCATAGCCGTCCACCTTATCATATGCCGAAACAATGACATTGGTTTCCGGTCTTACCCGATAGGTAAGATATGCCGATTCGTTAAAATAGGCACCGCCACGATGTACGGCAGTTCCGAGCGTTCCGCCCATATTTTCAAAATCCAGGCAGTTCTGACTCTTTCCCACACGTTGTGTAAGATATCCGGCATCTGTCGAATCCAAAAATGTATCCCTTGTACAATCCAGTCCGTCATAAAAATCTGCCACGGTATCGGTCGCTAACACCTGCGGACAGGCACTAAGCATCATGCTCACTGTACAAAGCATTGCAATTACGTTTCGTTTCATATCGCACATCCTTCCAATCATATATTATTTACTCCGATAGGTGGTAACACTCATCGGACGAAGGGTAACCTCTAAAATTCCGTCTCTTGTCTTGACATCATGCAGCATCTGCATATTTTCATCCTCAGAGGTTCTGTAAACCTCAAAATCTACCTTCAGACTTTCCGAAAGGTCAAGCTGTACGGTCAGATTTTCTTCGGTATCATTGACTGCAACCACAACCAACGCACCGGTGTCCGGATTCTTATAGGCACTCACAT
This sequence comes from Oscillospiraceae bacterium, assembly GCA_015068965.1. Taxonomy (GTDB): domain Bacteria; phylum Bacillota; class Clostridia; order UBA1381; family UBA1381; genus RQCD01. The sequence goes on along the minus strand of SVJN01000110.1, from coordinate 4,928 downwards.
AGCCTGCCGGTGCCGCAGTACGGAACATTTCCTTGATGGTATCTCTCGGCGGCAGAACCACCTCCGGATCGGGACGGGTAGTAATCTTGACATCATCTAAAGATTCTACCTCCATATCTACACGGACAAAGCCCGGACGGATAAAGCGGCTGAAGTTTGCAAAGGTCCACAACCGTTTGTTGACCACAAAGGTGTGATTGTCTATATTAATATGAATCAGCGGTTCATCGTTATGGTAATACTGATTTGCTAAATACCAATAGAAGAACGCACTTGACTCTGCCGTTACCATATGCTCATGGATAATTCTTGCCCAGCGGACACCGTCCTTGATATCGCTGCAACGCTCAAAGATGTTGCAATATTCAGTCTGCCATACCTTTTTGCCAAGCTCGAATGCCTTTTCAAACTTAATCGGGGGGTCTCTCCAGTAGCCGTGTGCAGAGAACAAGTCTACATATTTCAACGCTTCGGGGTCATTTACTGTATCCTCCACCAAATCAAAATCGTAGTTTGCCGCCTCCATCATCATGATTTTAGCCGGGACATTTCTTTCACGGAACACAGGTCCCAAATGGTCACGCACGAACTCGCACAAATCCTCCGGGGTATATTTGCAGGAGGAATAGGGCGGCTCAGATTCAGGCTCGTTCTGCGGAGAAATCGCATAGATGTCAATGCCGAAATGCTCTTTATAGCCCAATACATATTCTGCTAAATATTCTGCCATTTTCCGATACATATCCTTGCGGAGCTTACCCTTGGAACAACAGGCATTTTCCTTCATCCATGCAGGAGGGCTCCACGGAACACTATAGAAGCGTTCACACCCATATTTCTTTGCTTCCTGCATCAGCCAGATTTGTGTATCGTTCACATTCCAGTCCCATACACCCTCCTGCGGTTCGATACTGCCTTCCGGTCCGTTTTTGTCATCGCCCCAGTTATTGGCAGAATCACCGATTCCGCTTCTCAGGATTGAAAGACCCGCTCCCTTTTCCTTGTCGAACAGGAGTGTCATAATATCATCACAGTATTTGTGACGTTTGATATTCTTAGAAGAATAGCCAAAGCCCGATGCACCGAACCCATCAATTTCCTGCCGTTCTGTATTAAAATGAAGTTTAATTCTATTCATTGCCATACACCCTTCCTTTTACATTTCTCATTTTGCACTTTGCACTTTGCATTTTGCACTTTGCATTCTGCACTTTGCATTTTGCATTTTGCACTTACATCATCCCTTTACCGCACCTGCGGCGATACCATCCACGATAAATTTATTGAATGCGATAAACACTGCCAGCACCGGAATGATTGCAAATACAGCCGCCGCCATGGTAAAGCCGACACCGATTGCCGCATCCCCGGAGTTTCTCATCATCATAATCCCAACAGTCAGCGTCCAGTCCTGCGGTCTTGAGGAGGTCCACATCAGAACGCCGGTGTAGTTGTTCCAGGAGCCCTGGAAGGAGAATATTGCCATGGTTGCCACAATCGGCTTTAATAACGGCAGAATAATCCGGAAGAAGGTTCCAATAAAGCTACAGCCGTCAATCTTTGCCGATTCATCCAAATCACGAGGAAGCGTATCAATATAACCCTTAACCATGTAATAGCTGACAACCGGAACACCAAACAAACCTTTTATCAGCATCGTCAGAAGTGACGGTGTCATACCCAGCGCACGGATAATATCAAAGGTGCAGTAAATGGTGATTGCACCCGGAGATACAAACATCAACGCCGTAAACGCAATAAAAATCGCTTTTTTGCCCGGGAATTCTCCTCTTGCAAACACATACGCACCGGTGGTTGCAAGCAGGATTCCCATAATGATATTCCACCCTGCATAGAACAAGCTGTTTCCGAGCATTCTCCAGAAATCAAAGCCGTCACTTGCGAACAGCTTCTGATAATTCTCAAAGGTGAACTGCTTCGGGATAAAGTTTGCAGGATCTACATAAATTTCCGAATTGGTTTTAAAGGAGCTGAAAATCAGATAAACAATCGGATAAAGAATCAGCACCGCAAACAAAATCAGAATTGCGTAGGTCATAATTTTTTCCAAAAAGGACATTCTTCTGTTCATCCGTTTTCCCTCCTTTATGTACGACTCGTAAGCCACGAACTGAGCTTACGGAAAGACATTGACAAAATCAACGAGATAATCGAATATACAAAGGTCAATGCACTTGCAAAGCCGATGTTGATCGTACCGGTCGCAAAGCCCGGCATATAGGACGTCAGCATAAACATCGAAACGGACTGCGTCTCACCTGCCGGCATACCGGCACTGGTTACCAGAATATATTCGCCGACTCCGAGTGTTCCCAGGAAGGACAGAAGCAGAATCGTGGAAAGCACCGGTCCCATCAACGGAAGGGTAATCTTTCTGAAGGTGGTGAATCTGCTTGCACCGTCTAAATAAGCCGCCTCATAGCAATCCTTCGGGATGTTGGCAAGTGCCGCCGTGAAGTACAGTACATTCGTACCGACATTATTCCACACATGACCGCCAATCAGGGTTGACATGGTCACCCATTTTTTCTGGAAAAAGTCAACCGGTGCATCCACAAGTCCCAACCGCAGCAGGATATCGTTGATGACACCAAAATAGTTGAAGAAATTAGAATAAATAACACCGATTACAACGGCACTCAATAATACAGGTATATAATAAATCGCACGGAAAATACTTTTTCCTTTGATTTGTTCTCTCGACAATAAGCTTGCAATAAAAATTGCAATGGTAAGCTCTACCGGAACCTTTATCAGGGTAAACTGAACAGTTACCAGATACGCCTCCCAGAATTTCGGGGTATCGACAAACACGTCGATAAAATTCTTCCAGCCGACAAACATCGTATCGGACGGAACTCCGGTGTAACGGAAAAATGCCTTATGCAACTGCCAGAAAATCGGATAAATATCAAACAGACAATAACCAATCAGCGGCAATGCCAGCAACAAATAACAGGATAAAATTTCTTTTTTTCTGCCCGGCTTTAACGGAGTTCTCTGCCGGTTTGCAGATAATGCTCTTGCCATAAACATTCTCCTCACAAAATCTGTTCCTTTGGATGTTATACGGGGGAATTTTCATCCCCCGTATATCGCCATTCTTTTTACTTAATGCTGATATCCCATTCCGGATCAACATAATCATTCACATCATAGTCCGGATTTTCATCTAAGAAGGGCTGAATGCCTTCGTTACAAGCCTTGGTATATTCTGCCAGGGTGGTATCAATATCACTCTTTTCATACCAGAACTCGGTGGAGCAAAGCACCTGAATCGGTCTTCCGGAAAAGCCCTCCGGCTTGGACGGCAGATTTGCCGGAACATTGTGTGCCTGCTGTGAAATCTCGGCAAATTCCTTCCAGCCGTTTACTTCACATTGGTCTGCAATATCTGCAACCAGCTCAAACTTATACGGCAAGTCCATACCTGCCAAATAACGTGTTCTTGCCAATTCCTTGGAGTTGAACCATTTATAAACCTCAAACACCTTTTCAAAGCCCACACGTTCTACTGCCTTTTTGCTGATATATCCGCCGTTTGAATAGATGGACGGTCCCATATAACGAACATCTGCCTTTTCACTCGGATAAGGAGCCACACCCCAGTCACACTTTGCCGGGAACTGATTGATAAATACGCTGACGTCATAAGATCCGGAGAACTTCATACCGATTCTTCCTTCGGAGAACTGTGCTCTTGCCGGGTCATTATCCAGCATTTCTCCACCCGGATAACAGCTTCCGTCATGCTTAATCTGCATAATTGCCTTCATAATCGGGGCAATATCCTTGTAGTCAAAGGTACCGGTCTTTCTGTCATAACCGGAGTTTCTGCCGCCGCTTACCAATGCCGGGTAAACGATATCGGTGGTTGTCCAGCCGCTCCACTTAACCGGGAAGATGATACCGTATTCCTTCTTTTCCGGGTTGGTCAGACGCTTTGCATATTCTACCATTTCTTCATAGGTTTTCGGCGGTGTCGGCTCACCGTTCTCATCCACGATTCCGGCTGCTCTGAACATATCCTTGTTATAAACCAGACCGTATGTAACTGTATCCTTCGTAACAGTATAATACTTATCATCCTTGAATGCGATATTGGTCGGCTTTAAATATTCATCACCATATTCGGCAAGAAAATCTGCCGCCTCGGGATAATCACTCAATGCAACAAGCTTTCCTTCTTCTGCCATCTTTGCAGTACCCTGCAGGAAAATATCCGGCAGATTGTCTGCATTGTCTGCAAGTGCAAGTTGATTGGCATAGTCATCGCCCTTGACAACATACTCAATCTTGATGCCCTTTTCCTTACCAACGGTCTCGTTCCACTTGTTGACCTCCTCGGTCACAACACTTTTACTGTGCGAGTTGTTGGTCCACAAGGAGATTACTGCAACATCACCTTCTGTGGATGCACTCTCCTGCTTGCCGCAGCCGCCAAGCACCAAAGATGCTGTAAGCAATGCTGCCATTGTTAAACAAAGTTTCTTTTTCATACAAAAAAACCTCCTATTATATTTTATAGTATTATTATAGCATGAAAAAAAGCTATTTGCACGTCCATTTTTTGTAGCAATTTTTGGGATTAGACGTAAAAAAAGCACGTTTTTCTTTTTTAAAAACGTACTTTTTATCACTCTTTTATGCTGCTTATTTTAAAACTTCTCTTGCAATATCCGCCATCAGACTGCTCATTTTTTCAAAAATTTCGTCCGGAAGTCTGACCGGGGGCATAAATTCCAGAGAGAATACACCACAGAAATCAATCTCCTTCAAAGCATCCGCAAACTCCTTCCAGTTGAGGGTTCCGTAATAGGGCGGCAGGTGCAAATCCCAGCCAACCTTGTTATCATGCACATGAATTACCCGCAATTCTTCACCGATTGCACGCACCTCATCCCCGA
>SVJN01000109.1:4052-8540 GCA_015068965.1 Oscillospiraceae bacterium | reverse complement strand
ATGTCTCGGTCACAATATTGACTCGTGCATCGGTGCATTGTGCCGACATCTGCGTTGCAATCAGCATTTCCACCGGGGTAGAGTAGTTTAAACTGCACTTGACATCGGGATAGATTTCGTCAAAAATCTTCCGGATTTCTGCGACCTGCTCTTTTTTTGTCATGGGCAATTCCTCCTTGTGTCAAAAGTGCTTCTTATCCTATTATACTGTGTTTTTTGATAAATTTCAAGCAATTTGGCAAAAAAAATGTCCGGAGCAGAATTTGCCCCGGACATGGTAGAGTTTCATTAACCGTTATATTTTACTGCCAATTCGTCGATTTCGCCGTTTTCTTTCATTTCAGCGAGAACCTTGTTGATTGCTTCAACCAACTCGGTGTTATCCTTGTTGATTGCAATTGCATATTCTTCAGCAGCAAAAGCTTCTTTGTCTTCAACAATCTTCAGACCGTTTTCTTTTGCTAATGCAATACCGGTTGCAGAGTCGATAACAACTGCATCGAGCTTGCCGTTCTTAACTTCCTGAACAGCGTCGATACCACGGCTGACTCTCAAAACCTTTTCTTCCGGAATCTGCAAATCGTCTGTTACAATTGCGTCACCGGTGTAGCCCAATACAACGCCGACAGTTTTGTCATTCTTCAAATCTGCAGCACAGGTGATGTCTGCGTTATCCGGAGCAACAACGATAACCTGCTCTGCTACAAAGTATGTATCAGAGAAAGCAACGCTTTGTTTTCTTTCTTCGGTTACGGTCATACCTGCGATTGCGAAGTCAACTTTACCGGATTGTACCGATGCAATCAGACCTTCGAACTGCATGTTTTCAACCTTCAATTCTTTGCCCAAGGATTCTGCAATTCTCTTTGAGATTGCGATGTCGATACCGTCGTATTCGCCAACAATACCTTCGCCGGAATCTGCAACGAACTCAAACGGCGGGAATTCTGCGTTGGTTCCCATGATGAGCTGTTCTTTAGCAGGAGCTTCTGCTTCTTCATTGGTTGTTTCTTGCTTTCCACAGCCGGACAGCATGCCCAAAGATAAAATAGCCGCTAAAGCAAATGCGAGTGTTTTTTTCATTTTTGTTTCCTCCTAAAAATGTTTTCTATAAATACCCCGTTTGGGAGTATTGACAAATTATAAAACTTTACTCAAGAACTCTTTGGTTCTTTCGTTTTGCGGGTTCTGGAAGATTTCCTCCGGAGTACCCTGTTCCATCACAATGCCCTGATCCATAAAGAATACTCTGGATGCAACCTCACGGGCAAAGCCCATTTCGTGTGTTACAACCACCATGGTCATGCCGGCATCTGCCAAATCCTTCATAACCTCTAAAACCTCGCCGACCATTTCCGGGTCCAATGCAGAGGTGGGTTCGTCAAACAGCATGATTTCCGGGTCCATTGCCAGTGCTCTTGCAATCGCAATTCTTTGTTGCTGACCGCCCGAGAGCTGTGCCGGGTAGGCATCCCGCTTGTCCAGTAAGCCGACACGCTTTAAAAGCTCTTCTGCCTTTTTTTCTGCATCCTGCTTACTCATTTTCTTGACCTTAATCGGTGCCAAGGTGATATTATCAATAATGGTCAGGTGCGGAAACAGATTGAACTGCTGGAACACCATGCCCATTTTTTCACGAATCTGATTTACATTGACACGTGGACCGTTAATCATTTCACCGTCAATCCAGATTTCACCCTCTGTCGGGGTTTCTAACAGATTTAAGCAACGCAAAAAGGTACTCTTTCCTGAACCGGACGGCCCGATAACAACCACCTTTTCACCCTTTTTGATATGCTCGTCAATGCCACAGAGTACCTGCAGCTTGCCGAAGCTTTTATGTAAATTTTTTACTTGAATCATTCCGACTTCCTCCTTTATCTGACATCCGACGCACGCAGGCGGTTTTCCAGCTTTCGAAGCAGTATCGTCAGAATTTTAATAATGACATAGTAAATTACTGCAATGGACAACAACGGCATCACATAGCTATAGGTCTTTGCCTGCACCGTTAAAGCGGCGGCAGTCAGGTCGATTTTTGCAATATAGCCGATCACCGCAGTTTCCTTTACCAACACAATAAATTCATTACCGAGTGCCGGCAGAATGTTTTTGATTGCCTGCGGCATGACGATATGTGTCATCGTCTGCGTTCCGGTCAGACCTAAGGAACGCCCTGCCTCGGTTTGCCCTTTATTGACCGAAAGGATACCACCGCGGATGATTTCTGCCACATACGCACTCGAGTTGATACCGAATGCAATGACCGCAACAATCTGCCGGTCGATATTGATTGAGGCAAAAATGACGAAATAAATAATCAAAAGCTGAACCATGGTCGGTGTTCCACGGATGACATCAATGTACAAATCGCATACCCATTGCAGAAGCTTGAACTTTGAAAGCTTACCCAATGCAAGCAGAATACCGATTAACAATCCGAGCAGAACAGAAAACAGTGATAACACCAAGGTCACACGAATACCGTCTGCAAACAGCATCCAACGGTTGCCGGTGATAAAGGTACGTTCAAACTCGAAGATAAAAGTTTCTAACCAACCCATATTTCCAAGAACCTCCTTTTAAACTCTACCCTATATCTTAACAAATCCAAAGAGAATATGCAAGCTTTTTTGTAAAAAAAACTTTTTTTTGTATATTTATACGATAATATAGTAGGGTTTTGTTATTTTCCCACGCAGAATTGGTGAAAAATTGCAGAGACAATGTCCTCCGAAACCGATGCACCGCTGATTTCTCCGAGTGCATCAATGGCAAGGTTTAAGTCAATGGTTGCCAAATCCTGCGGGATTCCGTTTTCAAAGGCAGAAATCATCCGTTTCAATGCCTCCTTTGCACGAAGCAGGGCGGCGGTATGCCGGAGATTGGTAAGAATCAGACCGTTACTCTGTGCAATTTCGCCGAGTCCGAACCGTGTTCTGATTTCGGCACTCAAAGCAGAAATTCCGTTTCCCGTCTTTGCCGAAATCGGGAAAACCGGCTCGCCCTCCCAATCAGAAAGGGAGCTGGGGGCGGAATCGGTTTTGTTGAGAATCAGGATTCTGGTCATACCCTTGGTTGTGTTTAACAGGGAAAAATCCTCTTGTGAGAGGGGCTTCGTTGCATCCAGCACCACCAGAATCAAATCCGCATTCTGCATGGATTCCAACGACCGTTCTACACCGATTTTTTCGACGGTGTCCTCGGTTTCCCGGATGCCGGCAGTATCGGCAAGACGCAAAAGCACACCGTCTAAATCAACGGTTTCTTCAATGACATCCCGGGTGGTGCCGGCAATGTCGGTGACAATTGCGCGGTCGGTGCGGGAAAGGCGGTTCAAAAGCGAGGATTTTCCGACGTTGGGACGTCCCACAATGGCAGTACGGATGCCCTCGGAGATGATTCTGCCGCTATTTGCAGTAGAGAGCAAAGCCTCAACCGCAGAATGGATTCTGCAAACGGTTTGGAGCATTTCGTCGGTTGACATATCCTCCAAATCCTCATCCGGATAGTCGATGCTGACCTGCATGGAAGCCGCTAAAGAAACCAACTGATTCCGAAGCGCTTCAATTTCCCGGAAGAGAGAACCCTCTGCCTGAGAGAGTGCATTTTTTCCGGCAAGCTCGGTGCGGGAGTTGATGATATCAATTACCGCCTCTGCTTGTGAGAGGTCAATTCTTCCGTTTAAAAATGCACGCTTGGTAAACTCACCCGGCTCTGCCGGAAAAGCACCTGCACGCAATAATTCCTGCATCACAGCCTGCGACACCCGGATTCCGCCGTGGGTGCTGATTTCTACTACATCCTCACGGGTAAAGGTACGTGGCGCACGCATGACGGTTGCAAGCACCTCATCCACCTTTTCTCCTGCTTTGTTTTTGATAAAGCCGTAATGGACGGTATGTGTCGGTGCATCGCAAAGCCTGGTTTTTCCCCAAAAAACGGTATCGGCAATTTCAATTGCCTTCGCACCGCTTAGGCGAATCACAGCAATTCCGCCCACACCCGGTGGGGTGGCAAGGGCGGCGATGGTTTTTTCTTGCAAAATAAATCCCCCTTTTTTAAATGCAAAGTGCAGAATGCAAAGTGCAAAGTGCAAGTAAATGCAAAATGCAGAATGCAAAGTGCAAAGTTCAAGTAAATGCAAAGTGCAAAAATGGAACACGCAATAAAAAAGCTTCTGATCGAAGCCCCGCCTGCGGGCGTGAGATTAAGGAAGCAATTTTGTTATTCCAGAAATTACAACATAAATGTTGTAATTTCCTATATAATAAAAAATGCAAAACCAATGTAACAATGCGAAAGCATTTATTTTAAGAAAAACCGAAGGTTTTTCAACATCAATTTTGCATTCTGCATTTTGCATTTTGCATTTTCTATGCTGCAATCTGCATTATTTTTTTTCTTCATCCAGAAGCGATTTCAGGGCTTCCATAAATGTTTCAATATCTGAAAACCGTTTATGCACCGATGCAAAGCGGACATAGG
>SVJN01000109.1:0-3952 GCA_015068965.1 Oscillospiraceae bacterium | reverse complement strand
TGCATTTTGCATTTTCTATGCTGCAATCTGCATTATTTTTTTTCTTCATCCAGAAGCGATTTCAGGGCTTCCATAAATGTTTCAATATCTGAAAACCGTTTATGCACCGATGCAAAGCGGACATAGGCAACCTCATCAATTTCCTTTAGGTGGGACATAACCTTTTCACCGATTTCGGTGCTGGTAACCTCTTTTTCCATAGACTGATACAGTTCACTTTCAATATCGTCCACAATCTGCTCCATCCGGGGCAGGGAAACCGGGCGTTTTTCGCAGGCACGAATAACACCGCGCAGAATTTTTTCACGATCGAACGCCTGCCGGGAATTATCCTGCTTAATCACTGCCAGGGTAATGGTTTCCAGGGTTTCGTAGGTGGTAAACCGTTTCTGGCATTTCAAGCATTCACGACGTCTGCGAATGGCAGAGGCATCGTCGGTCGGGCGGGAGTCGATTACTTTATTTTCACCAAATCCGCAATAGGGACATTTCATGGTTTTCACATCCAATCATATCATTTTACCTTGATTATAGCTGATTTTTATGAAAAATTCAAGTCCGGAAATATTACATTTTTGTAACATTTAATCCTCTAAGGTAATATCAGCACCCAGAAGCTGCAGTTTTCCGACCAGATTTTCATAGCCACGTTCAATATGCTCCACACCGCTGATTTTTGTAACCCCTCCGGCACAAAGCCCGGCAAGCACCAAAGCCGCACCGCCCCGAAGGTCGGAGGCTTGTACCTCGGCTCCGGTCAATTGCCCGACACCCTGCACCACCGAGGTTCTTCCGTCAATGCGGATGTTTGCTCCCATGCGTTGCAGTTCTCCCACGTGCAGAAACCGGTTTTCAAACACCGTTTCCACAATCATTCCGGTTCCTTGTGCCACACTCAGCAATCCGCCGAACTGTGCCTGCATATCGGTCGGAAAGCCGGGGAAGGGCATGGTTTTGATATTGGTTGCACGGAGCTTTTTCCGGGCGTTTACCAAAACGGCAGAGGGTTCTTCGGCAATTTCTACCCCCATTTCCCGGAGCTTGGCAATCATCGGGCGGATGTGGTCGAGCTGGATATTTTTGACTCTCCCTTTTCCGTGGCTGATGGCAAATGCCGCCATATAGGTGCCTGCCTCAATCCGGTCGCTGATAACGGTGTGGGAACACCCCGAAAGACGATCCACGCCTAAAATATGCACCGTATCGGTTCCGGCACCCGAAATTTTTGCACCCTGACGGTTCAGAAAGTTTGCTAAATCCTCAATTTCCGGCTCGGTGGCGGCATTCTGAATCAGGGTTTCACCGTCGGCAAGGCACGCCGCCATAATCAGATTTTCGGTCGCACCGACACTCGGGAAATCCAGGTAAATTTTTGCCCCGGTCAGCTTTTCGCAGGCAAGGGTGATATATCCATGCTCTTGTGTGATGGACGCACCCAGCTGTGCAAAGCCCTTTAAATGCAAATCGACCGGACGGCTCCCGATCGGGCATCCTCCGGGCAGACAGATGCACGCCTTTTTGCAGGCGGCTAAGAGCGGTCCGGCAAGCAAAAAGGAGCCACGCATTTTTGTGACCAATTCGTAGGGGGTGGTGTGGGAGCGGATAGGTGCCGTATCAATCAGAACATGGTCGCTAAGATGCAAAAGCTCCGCACCTAAGCTTTCTAAGAGTGTGTACATGATTTCGATGTCGCTCAGAGCAGGAATGCCCCAAAGCTGATTTTTACCCCGTGTTAAAATGGTGGCGGCAAGGATGGGGAGGGCGCTGTTTTTAGAACCGCTGACCGTGACCTCACCACGCAGCGCACCATTGTTTTTCAAAATAATTCTGGACATAAGAAACCCCGATTCTAAAAATTCTTTCTTCGGTTTCATTATGCCCAGAATTGTCATGTTTAAAAGTTGAAAAGTGATTCAAAAATGGAAAATTTTTTAAAATGCAAAGCCGGAAAATACCTTAATTGCACGTGGCGGCATTTCAATGTAGTAGATGCCGTCCTCGGAGCGGTAGTATTCCTCATAAAGCTCATTTTCCAATGCGTGCAGTCCGAACCGTGCTAAATCCAATCGGAACCATTCGGTCTGGTTGGAGCAGTTTGCCGCAACAATATGATGCTCGTTTTCCAAAAAGCGGATGAAGGCATAGCCGTTTCCGATTTTGTAAATCGTTTCCAGCTCACCGTCGGTATATGCCGGATAGCCCTTTCGCAGGGCAATGGCGGTTTTATACCAGAGCAGTAAATCCTGGTTTTCATTTCCCCACGGATAGGTTCCACGGCAGAATGGGTCACCGTAGCCCTGCATACCTGCTTCGTCTCCGTAATAGATGCAGGGAACGCCGGGCAGAAGCATCTGCAGCATCACAAGCTGCTTGGTGCGTTCTATGGCGATGCGTAACAGCTCACCCTCTACCTTGTACTGTGCCTGCGCCTCCCGGCTGACACCACGGTAGTCGGGCGCACCGCTCATTACGGTCAGTATCCGCTCGATGTCATGGGAAGAAACCATGTTCAGAAGAGCATAGAATGCCGGACGTGGATAGTTTTCCTTTAAGCTCATGATTCTTGCATCAAATTCCTCGGCGGTGATGTTACCCAAAACGGCATGAATCAACGCATTCCGCAAGGGGTAGTTCATGACCGAGTCAAGCTCCTGCCCTTGGAAATATCGGCGTAGTTCTCCATAGCTTTCCTTGTTGGAGGCATCCTCCCAGACCTCACCGATTAAGACGGAATCCGGGTTTTGTGACTTCATTGCGACTCTGATTTTCTGGATGAAGAAATCAGGCAATTCGTCCGCAACATCCAAACGCCAGCCAAAAGCTCCGTTTTTTAACCAATGGCGGATGACAGAATCCTCGCCCGTTACGATAAATTCCTGAAAGGATTCCGATTCCTCACGCACCTGCGGCAAGGTCTGCATTCCCCACCAGGATTCGTATTGGTCGGGGAATTGCGAAAAACGGTACCAGTCGGCATAAGGGGAGTCGGGGGATTCATATGCACCAACGCTGTCGTAGGTATGCTTTTTATTAAAATACCGGCTATCGCTTCCGGTGTGGTTAAAGACACCGTCCAAAATAATGCGGATGCCGTATTCCTCCGCTTTTTTGCAGAGGTTGATAAAATCCTCTTTGGTGCCGAGTGCCTCGTCAATTTCCCGATAATCGCCGGTGTCATAGCGATGGTTGGAATAGGCTTTGAAAATGGGATTTAAGTAAATCGCATCAATGCCAAGCTCTGCTAAATACTGCAGTTTTTCCGAGATTCCGGCAAGGTTTCCGCCAAAAAAGTCGTTGGCAAGATACTCACCGCCAAATTGTGCCGGGGTGTGGTATGGCATTTCGCCCCATTTCCTTGGCAGAATGTCGGTGCGGTTTCCTGAAATGCTTCCGTCCGGATTTGCGTTATAGAACCGGTCGGGAAAAATCTGGTAGCAGACCGAATTTCTAAACCATTCCGGCGTCTGGAACAGAGAATCGTAGACGGTAATCTGAAAATGCTTTTCCGGGCTTTTGTAGTAGATTTCACCTAAACCGCCGAGCATTCGCTCATTGTTGGCATAGAATACCGTTCCCATCTGTGTGCAGATTTCAAAATAGTACCAGAGAATCGTCGGTTTTTCAGGCAGACTCAAGCTTGTTTCGTAAAAGCAGAAGCTCCCGATTTCTAACACATAGGGCATATTGCAAATGCCGGAGTCACCGTCTGCTGTGTGCCAGATGAGCCGGACTGCGTTTGGAATGCCTGCCTCGCTGATTCCGAGCCGTAGGCATACCGAATCGCCTGCCGGGACAGCACCAAACGGCTCCCGATAGAATATATTTCTTGAATTGTGTTCAATCTTCATATCATTTCCTCATATTAAAATGCTTTTATTATTATAATAAAAAATTATAACATTGATTCATAAAAAAAGCAAGCGGAAAATATCAGGGGTAGAGGAGCTTTTTC
>SVJN01000108.1 GCA_015068965.1 Oscillospiraceae bacterium | reverse complement strand
GGTCGGCACTTCAACCACGTCTAAATGATAGATTTCCTGGAATTCTGCCTCCTCGGTCAATGCGGTACCGGTCATACCGGAAAGCTTTTTGTACAGACGGAAGAAATTCTGGAAGGTGATGGTCGCAAGGGTTTTGCTTTCCTTTTCAACTGTTACGCCTTCTTTTGCTTCAATTGCCTGATGCAGACCGTCGGAATAACGTCTGCCCGGCATAATTCTTCCGGTAAATTCGTCAACAATCTTGACCTCACCGTTGTCCACCACATACTGCTTGTCACGGTGCATAATGCCGTGTGCGTGCAATGCCTGATTCACGTGATGCTGAATTTTCATATTGTCCGGATCGGACAGATTTTCAATGTTGAAGAAGCGTTCTGCCTTTGCGATACCGCTATCGGTGAGTGCGGCAGTTTTCGCTTTTTCATCGACAATATAATCTGCATCCACATCTTCGTCGAGCTGCTTGTCGTCATGCTCGGTCACAACCAATTTTTTCAAGGTTCTTACAAACCGGTCAGCCGATGCGTACAAGTCGGTTGCCGCATCTCCCATACCGGAAATAATCAACGGGGTTCTTGCCTCGTCAATCAAAATGGAGTCAACCTCGTCCACAATGGCATAGTTATGACCTCTTTGCACCATCTGCTCCTTATAGATAACCATGTTATCACGCAAATAGTCAAAGCCAAGCTCGTTATTGGTTCCATAGGTGATATCACACGCATAAGCCGCACGACGTTCATCATTATTCAAATCGTGAATAATCAGACCGACCGAAAGACCTAAGAAGCGGTAAACCTTACCCATCCACTCACTGTCACGTTTTGCAAGATAATCGTTTACGGTAACGATATGTACGCCACCGCCAGTAATTGCATTCAGATACGCCGGCAAGGTTGATACCAGAGTTTTACCTTCACCGGTTCTCATTTCTGCAATTCGTCCCTGATGCAGAATGATACCACCGATGACCTGAACCCGGAAATGCTTCATACCAAGCACACGCCAGCTTGCCTCACGCATCACAGCAAACGCCTCGGGCAACAAATCGTCCAAGGTTTCTCCGTTTGCATAACGGGCTCTGAATTCTCTTGTCTTTTCCCGAAGCTCTGCATCTGAAAGCTTTTCCATCTCGTCAGACAAAGCTTCCACCTTGTCTGCAATCGGGATAATACGCTTTAATTCACGTTCAGAATAGGTTCCGAATATTTTATCAAATAAACCCATTTCATTACTCTCCTGTGTTTTATTCTTTCGGCTTTTTTCAAAAGCCATATATACCTAACATATAGTATACCATAAACTGTCGGAAATTACCACAGTTTTTTTAAAATTTACGTTTCGTACACATTTACGCCTCATCCGAGAGCTTAATCAGTCCGAATACTGCGTAATTAATGATGTCAAACAGTTGTGCATCAATGTTTTCCGAAACCAGCAGAACTCCTTGATTTTTTGCAATCTTTTTGATTCTGGAAAGCTTGATGATAATCTGATCAGTAATGGATGTCTGCTGCATTCCACGCCACGCATCGCCGTAATCATGGTTTTTGCGAAGCATCAAGGCTCTCACCTGACCGGCAATTTCCTTGTACATCGAAAATACATCCTCTAAATTGATTGCATCTCCCAGCTCCGGCTTTACCAGCATTTCCTGCGGGTTCGGAAGTCTTGCCGGAAACAGAATCCGAAAGAGCATAATGATTGCATAATTGATAATGCCAACATACTCATCCTCACGTCCCTCGCCAACCAGAGAACCATCCTTGCTTTCTTCTAAGGTTGCAATCCGCTTTGCCTTAATCCAGAGCTGGTCTACCAAGGATGCATCCCGGAAAAACAACCAGGTTGCACCGTAGTCGGTCAGCTTGTCCCGGAATAGCGCAAAGCATTTTTCAATGATTGCATCATATTCCTGTTCTAAATTTGCCACACCTTTCCCCTCCTTTATATTCTTGCAACACCACTTTTTCTTGCGGCTTCTGCAACTGCCTTGGCAACGGTTGTTCCAATCCGCTCGTCAAAGGCTTTGGGCAGAATATATTCTGCATTTAATTCTTCTTCACTTACCAATCCGGCAATGGCGTAGGATGCCGCCATTTTCATTTCCTCGTTGATATCGGATGCACGCACATCCAACGCACCACGGAAGATGCCCGGAAATGCAAGTACATTATTAATCTGGTTTGCAAAATCCGACCGTCCGGTGCCGACCACTGCCGCACCTGCCGATTTTGCCAAATCCGGCATAATCTCCGGCGTTGGATTTGCCATCGGAAATACAATCGCACCTTCTGCCATACTTCCAATCATTTCCTCCGACACAATGCCGGGTGCCGAAACGCCGATGAATACATCCGCTCCCTGCATGGCATCGGCAAGCGTACCGGTTTTTTTCTCACGATTGGTAAGTCGGCTCATTTCCTCATGTGCCGGATTGAGTCCTTCCATCCCCTCACAAAGAATTCCGAACTTATCACAAAGAATCATATTCCCAACACCTAAGCGAAGCAGATGCTTTGCAATCGCAATGCCAGCCGAGCCTGCCCCGTTAATCACAACCCGAACCACGGAAAGCTCCTTTTTCACAACTCTTAACGCATTCAACAACGCCGCCGCAACCACAATTGCAGTACCGTGCTGGTCGTCATGAAAAACCGGAATATCACAGATTTCTTTTAGCTTCCGTTCCACCTCAAAGCATCGGGGTGCGGCAATGTCCTCTAAATTGATTCCGCCAAAGCTCCCCGAAATATTGTAAACAGTTCTGACAATCTCGTCCACGTCCTGCGTCTTTACACAGAGCGGAAAGGCATCCACATCTGCAAATTCCTTGAAGAGAACGCATTTTCCTTCCATTACCGGCATTCCTGCCTCCGGTCCGATATCACCCAGACCCAAAACGGCAGAACCGTCGGTTACGACTGCAACTAAGTTCCAGCGCCTTGTCAGCTCATAGGATTTTTCCGGATTTTCGTGGATCTCCAGACACGGCTGAGCCACACCCGGTGTGTAGGCAGTTGATAACTGCTCGCTGTTTTTGACCGGTGTACGGGATACCACTTCGATTTTTCCCTTCCAATCATAGTGCTTTTCCAAAGCCTGTTTTTTGATATCCATGTCTGTTTCTCCTTTATTTTGTCTAATCCTTTTTATTGTATCACGGTTCCAAAAAAATATCAAGTTATTCCGGCAAATTTTAGTAAAATAATACGAATCTTTACACCTGACAAGACACCTGCTTGACATTTTCCGGATTTATGGTAAAATAATATCAAAATCCGGCGAAAAAGGAGGGGTTCTATGAACGGTTCCCAACGCCGTCAGGCAATACTGTCCATGTTAGGAAGTGAACCGATTTCCGGCAGTGAGCTATCACGCCATTTCGGAGTAAGCCGGCAGGTGATTGTGCAGGATATGGCACTTTTGCGTGCAACCGACCAGAACATCATCGCAACCGGGAAAGGGTACATTCTTTTCTCTGCCATGCAACAAAATTCCAGGTGCAGAAGATGTATTCCGGTCCGGCATACCGATGCCCAGATTATGGAGGAATTTGAAGCAGTATTATCCCGGGGTGGCAGCATTTTAGATGTCATTGTAGAGCATGAGGTTTACGGTCAGATTTCTGCTTCTCTGTTTATCCGCACCCGGTCAGATGCCGAGGAATTTATTGAAAAAATCCGTGGTTCTTCCTCGCTGATGAGTCTGACCGACGGTACACACTTCCACACGGTAGAAGCCTCGGACGAGGCAACTCTTGACCGCATTGAGCACGCACTGAAAAATTTATAAAGGAGAGATACGAATGAAAACACTAAAAAAACTCAAGGAATTTGCACTCCGCAAGGATATTGTCATTTCCGCCAAGCGTTATGGAATTGATGCATTGAGTGCGATGGCACAAGGCTTGTTTGCATCCTTGTTAATCGGCACTATTATCAACACCGTCGGCACACAATTTAACCTTCCGATTCTCAACGAAATCGGCGGCTATGCCTCGCAGGTAAAGGGTGCGGCAATGGCAATTGCAATTGCATTGGCTCTGAAAGCTCCCCCGCTTGTTTTATTTTCCCTTGCCGCAGTCGGTCTTGCAGCAGACACCTTAGGCGGTGCAGGCGGACCGTTGGCAGTTTTCTTTATTGCAGTCGTTGCAACCGAAATCGGAAAATTAGTCAGCAAGGAAACCAAAATTGACATTATCGTAACACCGCTTGTTACCATTGTTGCCGGCGTGCTTTTATCCATGCTCACCGCTCCCTACATCGGTGCGGCAGCAAGCTCGGTCGGAAACGCAATCATGTGGGCAACCGACCTCCAGCCCTTCTGGATGGGAATTATTGTCTCTGTTTTAGTAGGCATTGCACTCACCCTCCCCATCAGCTCTGCGGCAATCTGTGCAGCATTTGGACTGACCGGTCTGGCAGGCGGTGCGGCAGTTGCCGGATGTTGTGCGCAGATGGTTGGCTTTGCAGTTATGAGCTTCCGGGAAAACCGTTGGGGCGGCTTGCTCTCCCAGGGCATCGGCACCAGTATGCTCCAGATGAGTAATATCCTGAAAAATCCGAAAATCTGGATTCCCCCGATTCTGACCTCTGCAATCACCGGACCTTTGGCAACCTGCCTGTTTGGATTGAAAATGAACGGTGCAGCAGTCTCCTCCGGTATGGGAACCTGCGGATTTGTGGGGCAAATCGGTGTCTATAGCGGATGGATTTCTGATATCGAGGCAGGTTTGAAAACCGCAATCACCGCATGGGATTGGATCGGCTTGGTTCTGATTTGCTTTGTTCTTCCTGCAGTTCTTACCTGGTTGTTCGGACTCTGGTTCCGTAAAATGGGTTGGATTAAAGAGAATGATTTGAAATTGGATGTCTAAAAAACAACGGATGATGGTCGAGTGCCAAGCACTCGGCTATCATCCGCATTTTTTTCATAGAAACTTTCGAAATAATCTTTCCGCATTTTCTTTGAAAATGTTTTGTTTATCTTGTTCCGATATCAACGCATATTCAATCCTTCCCCGTTGAAACCCCGGTGAATAGGTATCTGTTCCAAACAAGATTTTCTCGGAGCCAATTCTTTTTACAACATATTCAATGCCTTTGTTTTTTGAACTTGCAATCCCGGAGGTGTCCGCATAAACATTCCCATATTTTGCGCCGGCAATTGCATCTGCATAAGACTCCTCTCCAAAAGAACCCATATGTGCCATGATAAAAGTCACCCTCGGATACTTATTTGCAAAATCCAGAATATAATCTGCATCCTTTTCCGGGTGTATCTGCACAATTGCATCATGCTCCGATGCAAAGGAAAAAATTTTGTCCCCGTATTCTTCCAATGTATATTCATGACAAGGTGGATGCAGCTTAATTCCCACACACTTTCCGCTATACAGCATTGTCTCTGCCTGTTTGAAGGTGTTTTCATTTCTCGGTTCAATCACAACCCATTGATACAGATTCTCCACCCTTTTTACAAGATCTTCCATATATTGATTTTCCGTTTCTACCTCTTCGGTTGAAAGAACAGAAGAAAAGGTAGAACAAAACATCTTTTCAATCTTTGCCGCCCGGTTTACAGATACTAAATATTCCAACGTCGCATCATAGAGCTTACTGTCGGGTGATGAATCAAACTTGCTTCCGTGATTGATATGCGTATGGGTATCAATTGCAACAATTTTTTGTATCATAAATCCAATTCCTTTTTATTCAAATTTCATGGAATACAGCTTTGCGTCCCGCATACGGAAACGTAATCTGATAGGCTTTCCTGCAAAAGCAGAAAAATCAGTCCCATCTGCAAAAGAGATTTTTCGGTCAATGGTGTTTCCGTAAATTTCAAAGCTTTCCCCGGAAATCGGATTTCCTGCTTCGTCCAGTACATCCACATAGATATATCCGTATGCCGAGGTTTCAAAATTCAGATGTAAGTCCTTTCCTGAAAATTCCAACGGCTTGGTCACAAGCACCGCTTCCTCCCCTCCTGCCATATAGCAGGCAAAGCCGTCCTTGCGGATTTCATAACGACGCAGGCGTTTTGGTTCGTCAAACACAAAATGACGGTCAAAATCATATAGATAGAGCTTATCATCCCCTGCATCCAGCCAATGATAGGCGAGATAACAGTCTCCGTACACCCAATTTTCCGGCGTTTCCATTCCTCCCGTCATAAATGCTTCGTTATATCGATACCATTTTTCTCCATCACGGCTACACATGAAAATGCAGTCGGTTGTAACCAAAGCCATTCGCTTAATATCCACCGGATATTCACAGCATTTTGAAGCATTCAGCTTAATCGGCAGACTCGGAAACTGTTCCACATTTTCCGTCATGGACTTCCGTTCACAATACCGTACCGGGAATCCAACAAACACATGGTCTGCCCGGTCATACGGCACAACATTATTGGTGTAGAGCGGAATATCATATTTGTCATTGAATTCCAGCATCTTCGGTGTTGTCCAATGAATCATATCTGTTGATGTCATTACCCGTACATCTCTTGTTGCATCCGAAATTTCTCCACCCGGAATGATGTTGTGAAAATCACGCATATAGCAGTAGTATTTTCCTTCCTTCCAGAAAACGGTGTTTAAAGAATCAAATCTCCCTTGATTGGTCAGCATATGAGACAGCGTAAAATGGTATCCGTCCGGCGATGTCCAACACCACAGACCAAACACATTTTCCTCACCATTATACGTCCCTCTTGCTTGACCGACCGCCTTATATTTTTCCTCCGCAGGACAGGCGGGATTGGTATCATAAAAGATAAATGCACTATCCATGATATGATCCAGCACAATATTATTTTCCACAATCTCCGGATGCGGATAAATATCCAGATGCGGTCGTTTCCAATGAATTCCATCCAAACTTTCAATCACACAAATAGAGACATATGGCTCTTTTTTTCCGAATGACCACGGCGAATAATACAGACGGTATCCCCGATCATCTTTTACAACACAAGGATAACTAAAGGATGTATGCTCAATCCATTGCTCCTGCTCAAAGATAAAACAAATTTCTTTTTCTTCCAGATGACATACGCTACATTTTGCCGTTGTTTTTTCTGCATCCGCCAGATAATCATCCCAGAATACTTCTCTTTTTGTTCCGATTTTTAATAATTCCATTCTGCTGTTCTCCTTACTCAAATTTCATAGAATAAAGCTTTGCATCCCGCATCCGGAACCGCAGGCGAACCGGTTTATTTGCAAATGCAGAAAAATCAGTCCCGTCTGCAAAAGAGATTTTTCGGTCAATCGTGTTTCCGTAAATTTCAAAGCTTTCCCCGGAAATCGGATTTCCTGCTTCGTCCAGTACATCCACATAGATATATCCGTATGCCGAGGTTTCAAAATTCAGATGTAAGTTCTTTCCCGAAAATTCCAACGGCTTTGTCACAAGCACCGCTTCTTCTCCCCCTGCCATGTAGCAAGCAAAACCATCCTTACGGATTTCATACAGATATAACGGTTTTGGCTGTCCGTAGCTTCTGTGCCATTCCTTTGAATAAATATAGTAGTTTTCTTCCCCGGAATCTATCAGTCCGTATGCCGGGTAGCAATCTCCATATACCCAGTTATGCTCAGTCTCATATCCGGGCGTCATAAAGGCTTCGTTGTACCGATGCCACAGTTCACCATCCCGGCTGCACATGAAGATGCAATCGGTCACCGCAAGACCGCCACGCCGTTCCTCACGTTCCATAGTCGCCTTTTTGATGGCACAGCTTTTAATCTGGTCGTTGTTAGGCGTCCACTCCGTCCGCTCGCAATATCTGGTCGGGAAACCAATCAACATATGAGGTGCACGCTCGTAGACCTGAACAACGTTGGTATAGAGCGGATAATCCATACCATCATCAAACTGTATCAGTTTGGGTTCTGTCCAGGTTCTGAAATCCTTTGAATACATCACCCGAACATCACGAATCTGTTCATTCAGATGCTCTACCTCGTCCAAGACCACTTTGTCGTTAATATCAAACAACAAATCCCGTATCACACCATTTTTATTCTCATGAAAATTCCGGATATAAGCAATATATTGTCCATCCTCCCAACGGACGGTGTTCATAGAGTCAAACGCACCGCAGACCGTCATCGGATGCGACATTTTAAAATGATATCCGTCCGGTGAGATATGACACCACAATGCCAATCTGCCGTCCGGACCCTTACATAAGCCAATCAGCTTATACTTTTCCTCCGGCGGGCAATCCGGATTGGTATCATAAAATACAAATTCTCCGTCTGCTATTTCGTCAATGACGATGTTATTATCCGCAAGCTCCGGATGCGGAAAAATATCCAGCTTCGGTCTTGTCCAGTTCAAGCCATCCTTACTGTCAAGCACCGCAACACGGCAACGACATGTAACCGGATCCCACGGCAAATAATACATTTTATACCCCTTGTCATCCTTGACAATGCAGGGATAGCTGACAGCATACAACTCATGCCCCTGGTCGAACCAATACCGACAATCCTTTTTGGTCATGTGCATCAGCCGTGCATATGCGGTGGTCTTTTCTGTATCAATCAAAAACGAATCCCAGAACAGCTCCCGTTTGT
>SVJN01000107.1 GCA_015068965.1 Oscillospiraceae bacterium | reverse complement strand
CATCATTCGTGGTGAAAAGGATTACCAAAAAATATGGAAATACATTGATACGAATGTTTCAAGATGGGAAAAAGATTGTTTTTTTCGATGATGAAAGGCTCTCGCAATTCAGCGGGAGCCTTTTTAAGCTATCCTTTCGGGTACGCCTCATACAATGCCGCTTTTCAGACTCATCATAATCGATTCAATCTTTTTATCACAAAATCCATCTTTTGGAATTCCCCCAACTGCTCATAGCAGGACAAAAGCATCCTTGCACCAAAGAGTGCAAGCTCTTTAGAAGCTGCAACTGCAAGCTCCCGCACTTCTGCCTCCTGTCCAAGTGCAATTGCGGTATCCAATAATTTCTCACCAAAATCCGCAGCGGCCGAAAAGTCTCGGTTCTGATACAAGGCTTCGGTTCGTTGCATCAGCACACCGCACCGGAGCATTAAAACGGTGTATCGGCTGACCTCGTTTTTGTACCAGCTTGCAGGATAAACTGTCTGATCCTGCAATTCGTGCAAGAGTGCCTCAGTAATATCCAAAACCTCATAAAAAAGTGCATCATTCTCCGGTTCATATTCCAACCGCTTTTTCCCGATTTCTGCAAGAGATGCCGTCGCACCCATCAAATCCGCACGGCGATAAAAATCCATATGCTCCGACACCAACGAAACAAACCGTTCCAAAAATGCAAACGCAATCTCATAATAGATTTTGCCACGTTCCTCCGGCACTTCCTCCGTTTGGGCAATCATCAGAAGCTTATATGCCTTTTGCATCGTTTCCCGGTAGGTAACCTGCCACCTGCTTTTCTCCAATGCATCGGTACATTGCTCCATTTTTTCAAGCAAGTCCATTGCAAGTCTGATTTCATAGTAGAACAGTTCTTTTTTTACCATATCCCGGTCATGCTTGATTTTTTTCCTGCGACAAAACTGAACCGAGGCAAAAATTGTGTCCATAGTAGTCTGGAAATGATAATCCTCCCGAAGGCATAACCGCATGGCATACTCCTCCCATACACCCTTTAGAGAGGCACGTGCACGAAGAAGCTGTTCCCGATGCTCCTCATCCGGGTACCGCTTGCATAATTCGAGTGCTCTTTTTATTTTTTCCTGACAGATAGAGATTTTCACACCGCTCCAACGCATCAACGCATCCTCATATGCCGGATAATTCTTTTTTTCCAGATAACAGCCTGCCAAATCCCGCAGAGCAATTTCTAAATCGCCTGCAAATTCCGGCAAGGTGTAGCGATTAAAATACCGTTCATAAATCTGGCATCCATGCTCTAAGTCCTGCAGTTTTTCATCCGGCTCCGGATTGATTGCCGCCAGATGCAGCTTGACCGATGCAAGCTGTTTCATGCCGGATAGCTGATAGCTCTTCCGCAAATCTGCCTGCAGCTCCACAACAGTCTGTGCCATCAGCTTGATTCTGCGAATCAAAAAGCATTGATACCGCCTTTTTGCATCTTCTGAAAAAGCAGAGGTATTCAACGGATTCTCCGGCGTGTCTGCACGCATCATCGCCTGATAGCACAACAGTATCAGTTCCCGGCATTGTGTGCGATTCCCTTGCCAGTTTTTATCATATAGATATCCGAGCAGAATTTCGCACAACCGACACAATTCCTCTAAAGCACCGACCACCTCCTGCGAGGGTGGATTGCCTGCAATCTCATGAAGACCAATTAAAAGCAGGGTTTCGCAGTAAGGCATTGCTGTTTCTGCGGTGTTGGTGTGATGAATTACATCATATGCACTCGTTGCACCGCCCTGAATTTTTCCAAAGCATTCCTGCGCCGTTAAAATGGTACGGTAAATCCGGCAGGATAAAAATTTTAATGTATCGTCCGGGTTCAGCTCCTTTTGGGCTTCGTAAATCTGCAGAGTGTCATCGAGTAATTGTTCAAATTCGCAAAGCTCTTTGTTATCCTCTACAAACATATGAATCAACAAGCTTCGCTGACAGTCTGCAAGCAGGAACAAATCTCCACTCTGCTCTGCCAACAGCAAAAGCTGGCGGTAGGCATCATAAGCGACTCGTTCCCGGTTGCTTTTTTGCGCCAGCTCTCCCAAGGCTTTGAGTTGCCTGATGCTAAGCTCTGCGGCATCGGGAAAAATCAGGTTCTGCAGTAGTCGGATGGCATCGGACAAATGGGTTGCCTCGGTCAGCTCCGGCAGAACCTTTTCCAAAAACCATAAAAATACCGTCTCATCCTGCAGGACCGCACGAAGCTTTGCAGACAACCCTTGTGCCATGCAGAAAATAAACTGCTCCACCAACGCATCAGAATCAGGATGCGCTCTTAATAAGGTCTGTGCTTTTTTCATTGCACCCCGGTTGACAAAGAATATCAATCCGCACGCCAGCAAAAGCGGCTCCTGCAAATCCAGCCCCATAATATAGCCGGCAAGCTTTTCAAAAATCTCCTCGGTTGCCAGCTGCAGAAAGACCTTTTTTAAAAACGGACGGGTGAACTGATAAAAGCCACGGTCATCATCCTCTAAATACCCGTCTAAAAATGCAGTCAGACGGCAAAACATCAGTTCATCCCAGATATCCGGAAAAAGCTGTTCCAAATCCTGCGACCGTAATCCAATCGGACTTGCCGCAATTGCACCCAGAAGCGGAACCGTCATGCCCGGAGCAATCTGCTCTCCGCATTCGTGCATCAGCAAAAATCCCATCCGTTCCATGCTGTCGGGCAGGTTTTCAAGCTTTCCGGCTAAGTATGCGTTAATGACCTCAATGCTTCCGCCCTGCTGATTGATTGCCGCAAAGTCCTTGCGGTTTAACAGCATCAGCATCCGCACCACCATTGCATTATACAGATAATTCCCCGATAGAGGAGAATCAGAAATCCGGGCAAGGAGTGTTTTGGGCAGTTCCTTTCCCTGCTGCAAGAGCAGTCCGCAGATGAACTGTTCCGGCTCCTTTAACGGCTCTATCAGGAGCTTTTGCACACGCCAAAGCTCCTCAATTGCAGACACGCCGTATGTCCCGGCTTGGTGGTAATCATCATCCGGATATGCTCCGGCATGATATTGGGAAGCCAGGTAAGACTTTTCTCCTCCGGGCAGTCCAGGTGTTCCAGACCGTCGACCACAAAACAGATTTTGTGTTTGCATCGGGAGAGCATATCCGAAAAGACATCGACCAAATCAGAAACCGATTGCTCCTTTGGAAATTCCTCCCCCATCAGGATACTAAGCCGTTCCATAAAATAACGCAAAATATCCTCCTGCACCGTCCGCACCCCTGCAACAGAGCAGAAGTAGGGAATGACCAAAAAATCAGATGGCGGTCTGTTGCACACCCTTGCCGCAAGAGAGGTTTTTCCCATCCCGGCATCACCGTACACGACCAAAAACCGATTCCGGGATTGGAAAAAGCAATCTAAAGCTTCTTCTGCCTCCGGCACCGGCATATAACCGTCCGAGCAGATGCTG
Source organism: Oscillospiraceae bacterium (assembly GCA_015068965.1). GTDB lineage: Bacteria > Bacillota > Clostridia > UBA1381 > UBA1381 > RQCD01. The sequence goes on along the minus strand of SVJN01000107.1, from coordinate 5,346 downwards.
ATTACACCGGAAAAAAGCCTTTCCCGACGTTGGAATTCGCTCTGCGGCACCATTTGTGCGTATTGCCGTTCCAACAAAGCAGTAAGGCTTTGTATTAATTCTTCGCAAAAATATTCTATTCCTTCAAATTCCTCCTCCGACTGATAGCGGAGTGAATAATGATGACATTTACATCCCGGAAGAGCTTGCAGCTTTTGCTTTAATTCCTGCTGGCGTTTGTCCTCCTCCGGGTCCTGATACTTTGTAATCAAGTCATCCGGCAGGTTGGTAACCTCATCCCGGAAAAACACAATCGCCTTTTCGCCTTGATTCCGTTCTAAAATTCCGTACCGGATTTCCAGCTCGGTCACACTGCAGGGCTGATCCAGAACAATGCCATGACGCTCCAGGGAATCCACCCGACTGTAATCGGGTACCCAGCCGTACCGATTTCCCAAGATACAGACCATATATCCGTCGCAACGGTCAATTTCGTCCAGACACACATCCAAAACCTTCCCTGCCGCCGCATCCTCGGACATTGCCTCGGTATTGACCCCCCACCGAAGGTCTAAAAGACGTACCGACTCCCCATAGCTTGCGGCAATTCTGCGGATTTTGGGTGCCACCACAGTATGAATGGCATCCCGCTCCGCTTGCATATCATTGAAGGTGCTGGAAACCAGAATCGTCAGCATTTTCCTACCTCCAGCAAAAGCTCCGGCTGCGGTGCCTGACGCATTTTGACGGTGTTAGTTTCCTCATCAAAAAAGAGCGAGCTGAACGATGCATGGATTTTATTCTTCTTGACATCCGACCAGTTGACACAATTTTCGGTCAGCATTCCTCTTTCGGTGGTTGTGACAACCACACGCACATTCGGCATTTCTCCTAAGTGGCAGGACTGCCAGATTGCATCGCAACGGTCATATGCCAGATCCGTCCGATGCAGAATCAGCAGATATTGCGGCATTCCTTCAGGGATACGATTAAATTCCTGCATCAGCGTTTCGTGCGAGGCAAGGAGTGTTTCATCCACCGTTCCTATCAGGTCGGCTACTTCCTTTTTCGTGACACCCTCCAGCTTTTCGGGAGGGATTTCGGGTATCTCACCGCCTAAAAGCCGTTGTGATAAAAGCATCGGTAACAATTGCGGAACATCACCGGCACCGGCAATCGCATTCCACCGGCTTTCCTGCTCCTGCATATGGAAGAAAATCGGAATCACCTGCCCTCCGGCAAGACTTCTTTGATAAATGGTATGTGCCGCCAGCTCCAGCGCCGCTTCATCCTTGGAATAAATCCCGATATTGGTGCGGTTGATTTCGGTCACAACAGAAAGATAGTTAAGCGGAAAGCTCCCCGGCGGTAACAGAATACTTGCCGGTGCTTTTTCCGTTTCAGCTGCAGTCTTTTCCTGAGATTGATCCGGCTCCTCAATGCGAACACACGCATAGCCTTGTAAATCCGCAAGCTCCGGCGGATTTTCTGTACAATAGCACCGTCCGGCAGGCTCTCTGAGCGGACTGTTTTTAGAATTTTGTCGGCTGACGGGAAGCAGGTTACTTGCACGAAGCTGTAGCTGTGTCGCAATTTCCTGCTCCTTTTCCTCCTGCAGGCGTTGTGCCTCCTGCATTTTTTCTTCTTCCTCTGCTTGCTTGACCGTATCCTGTGCCAGACGTGCAATCAGCCATGCTTCGGAATTCTTTTTCATCAGCTCATCGACCTTCAAAATCCGAATCGGTCGCTCCTCGCTTTTTGCACAGTATACCGGCAGAATCTCCTCACGGTCATAGCAGTTGATATCATCCAGGGTAGAAAGGAAGGGGTAATTCCGTCCGTGAATGACCAGAACCTCGCCCTTGTCCTTATCCAGCCGTTGCAGACGGGACGGTGTTACCAACGGCTTTCCGCTTCGTTGGTTTCCGCAAAGTCTGCAGATTTCCTCTAAGGTTTGCAGTTCTCTGCTATAGAGGAAAATCCAGTTATTACAGTTTCCTTTTATCGTCTCTGCTTCATCCGCATAACGGGAGCGGAGCTGTTTTTCACTCTGAACCACAATATTAAAGCGGATGTTCCGGCTTCGTGCTGCCGCAATCATAGCAGGAAATTCCTTAATCGGCGGGAGAGACGAAAATTCATCCAGTAAGAAATTCACTCTCCGGGGAAGGGTTTTTCCAGGCAATTTTTGTGCTTCAAAAATCAAAGACTCATAGCATTGCTGAATAAAGATACTGATTAAACCGTGATAGGTTTCCTTCTCGTCCGGCATGACCAGAAAAACCGCCGTTTTTTCATGCCCGATTGCATGAAAATCAATATCATCATGGCAAAGCATATCTGTTAAATCCGGGCGCATGATGAACTTAATCAGATGCGTGTCCAGCGTTGCAAGAATTGAACCGAAGGTTTTTTCCGGTGCAACCGAGAGTGCGGACAGATAGGATGCCGCAATACTGCCCGGGTCAAGCATCTGATACAATTTCTGGAACAGACCGTGATTGCTTTCCTGAAACAGTGTATTTCTCATCCGCAAAAGACTGCGGATATTGATTTGCTCCTGCTCCTCTGCCAATAAAAGCAACAACAACAGCATTCCCATAAATGCCGAGCGTGCCGTATCATCCCAGAACGGGTCGCTATTTCTGGGATTACTCGGCACCGCAATGGTACTGAAATCATTTAAAAGTCCGACTGCTAAATCAAATTTTCCCTCCCGGTAAAAATTCCGGGGTGCATCCAACGGATTCCAGCAATTCTGCCGGGAATCATCACGGAAATTGATGCAAAAAACTTCATATCCGTTTTCCCGCAAAGCACCGGAGGTTCGCTCATAAAGCTCCGCCTTGGGGTCGGTAACAATGATGGATTCTCCTGCCTTCATGAGATTTAAAATACTGGGCAGGATAAACAGACGTGTTTTTTTGGAGCCGGAAGCACCGATAATCATACTGTGACTGTCCGACGGGTCGGTATATACCACGCCTTCCTTACAAAACAACGGAACACCGGAGGAAGACACCTCCTGCACATCCGGCTCAATCGCAGAAAGGGAGGCTGTCATTTCCTCCTCGGTTGCCCATCGGGCATAATTGATTCCGAGCGGATCCTCCTCCAAAAGCTGTTCCTGCTCCTGATTCATCCGGCGCTTGCTTTCCTGCTCTGCCGATTTTAAAAGCTGTTCGTAATATTGGCGGTCATGTGTTTCGTTTTGTTCCATGCTTATCACCCCCCGGTTTTTAACCTTTTATGCTTCCTCTGTATGATAAATCTGATATACCTCACGCTTTGGCATATCTCTGTCCTTTGCGGCTTCCTTGACCGCTTCCTTGGAGGACATTCCCTTTTCAATGTAATGCTCCACGTGTTCCGAAACCGTCAAGGCACTCCACCATTGCTCCTCTATCGTTGCGGCTTCCTGCCCGTTTGCGCCTTCAATCACCAGAACATACTCCCCTCTTGGGTTTTGCTCCTCGTAATATTTTACTGCTTCAGAAATCGTCATCCGCAGAATTTCTTCATGTATTTTTGTTAATTCCCGGGCAAGTGCAATCCGTCTTGCTCCGCCAAAGATTTTCTCCATATCCTCTAAGGTTGTCCGTAATTTATGCGGTGCCTCGTAGAAAATCAGGGTATGGGAATCTGTTTTCAAGCTGTTTAAATGCTCATGCCGATGCCGTTTGTTGACCGACAAAAAGCCTTCAAAGGAAAACCGTCTGGTGGGCAAGCCCGATAAAATCAGGGCATTGATTGCCGCAACCGGTCCGGGAATGGAGGTGACGGTGATGCCTGCATCAATGCAAAGCCGCACCAAATCCTCTCCGGGGTCGGAAATTGCGGGTGTTCCGGCATCCGAAACCAGCACCACCTGCTTGCCCTCCTGCAGAAGCGAAAGCAGATAGGCGCCTTTTTCTATTTTATTATGCTCATGATAGCTGGTCAGGGGCTTGCTGATTCCGAAATGGTTCAGAAGCTGAACCGTTCTTCTGGTATCCTCTGCCGCAACCATATCGGCATTTTCCAAAATCTCTAAGCATCGTGCCGACACATCCCCTAAATTTCCAATCGGGGTGGCACATAAGTATAACATCCCTTCCACGGTGCTATCTCCTTCCGTAAATCTGCTTTAGTTCTTCTGATTCTCCGCCATCTTGTCCGCAAAGAATTAACGGCGGCATAATCCGCAATTCGCTACCGCCGTACAATAATCCGTCAATTAAAAACAAGGTCGGCTCTGCCGTTACACTCGGATGTATCATCCGCAGACGTTTCGGCTCAATCCGATACTCCCGCATCAGGGAAATCACCTCTGCCATGCGGTTCGGTCGGTGTACCATCACCAGATGTCCGCCCTGCTTTAAAAGCCTTGCCGAGGTGCGGATAATATCCTCTAAGCTACACATCACCTCATGCCGGGCAATGGTTTTGGCATCCGTTTCGTTTGCAAGCGCTGCCCCTTTTTTCATATAAGGCGGATTGCAGGTAATCACATCAAAGCTTCGTACCTCATAGAACTGCTCCGCTTCCTTTAAATCACCCAAGGTGATAGAAATCCGCTCCTCCAAACGGTTCAGCGCAACCGACCTGCAGGCAAGCGAATATGCTCCGGGTTGGATTTCCAGCCCGCATATTTGCGGCGTTTTGGTCTTGTGTGATAACAGAATCGGCACAATGCCGTTTCCGCAACACAAATCCAGCGTCCGTTTTGAGGGGAGTGTTTTTGCAAAATCACTCAACAACACCGCATCGGTTCCGAACCGGAACGCATCGGTATCCTGAATCAGCTTTAATTCTCCAAGCTGTAAATCCTCGATTGTTTCCGCCATCCTGCTCCCCCTCTTTAGTGCTTGGAATCATGCTTCATCATCATTTCTACCATGTCACGGTTGTTGTCGGTGTTTTTTAAATATTGCAATAAATTGGTCATGGTATCAACCGGTGTCTGACGGCTCATATCACGTCGGAGCATCCAGACAGCCTCCCGTTCTCTTGCCGAAAGCAGGGCTTCTTCCCTCCGGGTTCCGGATTTGATCACATCAATTGCCGGGAAAATCCGTCGCTCCTGCAGGCTCCGGTCAAGCTTCAGCTCCATGTTGCCGGTTCCCTTGAATTCTTCAAATATGACTTCATCCATACGGCTTCCGGTCTCTACCAGTGCAGTTGCAAGCACGGTAAGGCTTCCGCCCTCCTCAATATTTCTTGCCGCACCAAAGAATTTTTTCGGCTTTACCAGGGCATCCGGGTCCAATCCGCCCGATAAGGTTCTTCCGGTCGGGGTTACGGTCAGATTATATGCCCGTGCCAGACGGGTAATCGAATCCAACAGTACCACAACATCCTTTTTCTGCTCTACCAGACGGCAGGCAC
>SVJN01000106.1 GCA_015068965.1 Oscillospiraceae bacterium | reverse complement strand
CATCAACATCCGGCACAACCAGCTCTGTTTCAAATGTGGTTACTTCGCCTGCAGCTGCAGATAACGCATCCGAAATATCAACCTCATGCATAGTATTGTAACGGTCAAATACGGCAGTTACAATCTGTATCGTTCTTGTTTCCTCAGCCAAATAATCCAGCGTTGTCAGCAGGGTTGCACCCGAAACCAATTCAGATGCTTCAGTAATAACACTTCCGTTTTGTTGGGTTGTGAAGTTGTATTCCTCTAAATATTTCACCGTAACAGTTCCGGTCGGTGCAAATACCCATCCGTCGCTCGGATTGACTGCAAACAAAAGCTTTTCGCCTGCGGTCATTTTCACAATCTTAGAAATGGTTACATAACGGTCTCTCGGAATTTTTCCATCCTCACCGGTTACAGTTGCAAGTGCTGTTCCAACCGTTCCGGTTCTTTCCTTTGCATGATACAAAGAAATGCTTGCCGGGTTCGGAGCATAAGCTTCTCCATTTGCATTTTTTACTGCAAAATCAGCCTTGTAACAACCGTCAACCGGAGCTTCAAAGGTAATATATCTGCCTACCGGACATCCGGTTCCCTCGTCATTGATGGTTGCATGAAAACCATTATCAGTAATGGTCATTCTTGACCACGGATCTGACGTTGTATATTGGCAACGTGTCTGAGTTGCATCATAAATGAGTTTTGTAAAGGGTACCAAATTGGAAAGTGATGTAATTCCATTTGCACCGGTATAGACATTAAACGGTGAATCGCTGAGTTGATAGGTGCTGCTTGCTGCCGGATTCCATACCTTTGTTGTATCAGCCGCATCAATGACTCTGTACTTCATAATTGCTTTATCCATCCAGCCATCACCATTTGAGTCATTCAATAAGTAAATGGTTTCGCCCTCTTCCACATCCAGCTTAACGGTCTTTTTACCGGGTACCGGTTCATTTCCGGCACCGGTTGAACCGGGCATCTGGAAGATTTCTAAATAAGTTGCAGTTGTTTCGTCTGCTTTCTTATATGCAAAAACGTGTTGTGTTTTATCTGATGTCCATTGCTCACCTAAGCCGACATTGACAAAATCCAAATCAAAGATATAGCTTCCTGCCGCCGGCGCTGTCCATCCGATTGCCAGGGTTCCCTTTCCGTTCGAGCTGGCGTCACCATCGGGTTTCCATTGCATCCAGCCACCGTTGATATCCTGCGTGTTTACCCAGGAAGTTCCATTCTGATTGAAAATCCCCACACCATTTGCATTAGCCGCAGTCTCAGGGTTGATCACAGTCCATGTGGTTGTGTCCTCCCATCCGCCTATAGCTACACCATTGTCGCCAACATTGGATGTCCATCCATAAGACCATACAGAAGTATCAACCGCCTTCGGCACACGATTTTCGCCTAAAGTCCATTGCTTTTTCTCTAAAATCACTTCTGGCAGTTCAACACTTGCACCGTCAAAGAAGCTATAGGTTTTATTGGTTGCGGTGTTGGTCATCTTATATTCGATGCCGTTCCACCAGCTTGCCCACAAACCATTCACGCCGGAATTTAATTTCATAATTGCTCGCTCGCCTGCTTCTAATGTCAGAGCATTCGTGAAATTATCATAGCTTGTTCCGTTTTGTCCGAAAATGTGAGTCTGAATCTCGGTGATAGCATCCTGGTCATCTACTGTGCCGACATTCAAAGAACCGCTATAGCCCTGGTCACCAATTTGCTCCACGGCAAAATCAAACACATAGGTTCCGGCTACCGGAGCCTTAAATACGACAGCTACCGAACCGTATTGTACACCATTTACTGTGGTTCCCTGACTATCAAAACCAAGTCTTGCACCAATTGCTGAACCCACCTTACCAAAGCTGTTTTCGTTATAGGGAGCTCTTCCAAGATGTCCATTTGCCGTCCAGATATCATCTGCAAGCGAATATGCTGATAAATCCTCAAACTGTTCTCTCAACGCATAGTAGACATGCCATGGATCGACATTTTTCTTTGCCGCATTTGCAACGGTAATAGACGAAATCATCGTTGCCAAAATACTGAGTGCAAGCACGAAGCTTAAAAGTTTTCTGTTCTTTTTCATTTTCCTCTTTCCTTTCTTTTTTATATTATAAACCTAATTATAAATTACAACATAAACGGGTCTGGATTCATCCATCTGCATATAAATTTTGGATGCCACACCTCTTCCGATATAGTCCTTGATTTCTGCCGCCGTTCCGGTTCTGTAGGGAACCTTCGCCTCCTTGTCATAAATCAGGATTCCCGGAATCCGAATATTCTCTATCTGTAAAATGTCTGCAAAGCCTGTTCCGTGCGGCACAATTCTTAAATGCTCCTCTGTTTTATAATAAACATCCCACAAACCGGCACGGTATGCACTGAAATAATCATAATAATTCTGTACCGCAGACGAATGATAGCTTTCTCCGGTCGATGCCCGGTAAACCACTTTGATTGCCAAAACCTGTCCGGTTAAGCTTTTTGCAATCTGAATAATATCTCCGTTCTTTACGCCCACTTTACTTCCGCTGATTAACGCCCTTGCATTTGCAACAACCGAAGCGTCAGAAGTTGTAAACCGTTGCGTACCGCTCGGGGTGATTACTTCAAGCTCATGAATCAGCTCGTCATCTGCATTCACAGTTGCAGTCACCTTCTGCACGCAGTATTCGTCATGTGTAAATTCCGGTTCAATGGCATTGAGCTTTACAACACAGACCTCCGAATATATACCTCGGCTGTCTCTGGAATAACCCGTTGTTGTATACTGAATCCAATGCTTGAAATATTCCGGCGGTCTCTTTACGCTGAAATCATCCTCAGACGCCCCTTCGGTGACAACCGGTACACAAAATACCAGACTTTCTCCGGAGAATGTAACCTTTCCTGCAATATCTCTTGTATAATCAGAATATCTCTGATTGTTTACCTGCCCTTTGATTGCCAGCGTATCGGCATCCTCATCCACCGTTTTTTCCAGAGTGTCAATCTCCTTAATGGTTCCGTCATCATTTAGCCAATAATAAATGATTTCTGCCTGTCCGGGTAAAAACTGGTCTGCGACCTCGATATTTTTATACCGTTTTCCGTCTATTTTAATCTTTTCGTAAGCATATAACCGTTCTATCCTTCCCTCTGCGTTAAGAAGCTTTACATACAAACACGGAGTTCCTGCTTCATCATCCATAGATACCGCCGTAATCAGATATCCGTACTGTCCTTTTTGCCCGGTTATCGGTGCAGTATCACTCATACCGGCAATTTTTCCCTGCGTTGTCAAAAGAAAGGTTTTGGTATCTCCGGCTTTTAATAGGATGTGATTGGTTTCCAGATACCCCAGAAAGACACCATCTGCCGGATACTCTTCTCCGTCAACAGAAATATATTGTTTTCCCATATCTCCCGTCCGGATATAGTCAACCCGTCCGGAAACCGTTTCCCGGCAAACCGTGATTTCGGTTAATTTTTTATTCTTACTTTGTGAAATTTCTAAAATATCCCCGGTCTTTAAATCAGAAAGCTCCATTTCCTTTCCTTGCTGATTTTTAACCGTTACCCACACCGTTGGGTCGTCTAAATCAAACTGTACCGATTCACCCCGGTTATATTTTCCATAAATAGTATATTCCCGTTCATCATAATAACTCAGAACCATGATTTTTTGTTCGGTTACAGAAATTACATCAAAGCTTCCGTCCCGGTCGTTATCAATCAGAATAATATGTCCGTCCGAAGGTGTATAAATACTTTCATTCTCAATATCCGGCATTGCAACTCCGTTATAGATTACATCTGCCGTCGCATCCACACGCTTTGTTACCAGCTTGTTACTGCTCTCATCATAGATTTCATACCGATTATTCGCAAACCCTTCAATTTCATTTGCAAGGATTTTATAATCCTCTGAATATTTTGCCGGATTTGCATAGACAATTTCCCATCCGTTTCCCGACTCGGTATAATAAAATTCAACATGATAACCCAAATAGTTCTCCACACCGGAGGTACCGACATCATAAAGAATTCCGCCGATTTCCGCCATTCCTTTCGGAGTACCCTCTTCATAAGTCAAAGAAGTATATGCATTTGCATCTACAATCCCTTCACTTTTTTGAAGCTGAAATTTTTCTGTCAGAATCGTTTTGTTGCTGTCAAAGCTTAATGACCCCGACAGGTCCGGCATAACAGGAAGCGGTAAATTTACCATATTATAAAGCAACTTTACCGTTTCTGTAACCGTAATTTCTGCATCTGCTCCCACATGGATTCCTTTCTTCAGTCCAAAATCCACCGCCGTCTGCTGATAGGCATCCATATCATTTCCCATTGTTTTCACAAACGGCTGATAGCCTGCCGCATCCAGAATCATTTTGATTGCCTCTTTCAGTGTCACAACCTGCTGCGGTCGGAAGGTTCCGTCCGGATACCCGGATACAAAGCCATTATAATATGCCTTTGCTGCAAAACCCATGAGGGACGTATCTTCAAAATCCTTGGTATATGCCTGAACCGATTCCTCGGTTTCCCCAATTGCTTTTACGACATATTCTGCCATTTCACGCCGGGTAACCTTTGTATTTTCATTCAGTGATTTTACTGCGTTTTCCGGCAAAATATCCAATGCCGCCAACAATCCTGCTTCTGCTTCAATCGAGCTTCCCCGCAGTGAGGCATAAACCCCCTGCTGCGGAAAAAGTGTCAGACACATTGTAACCGACATAATAAGTGCTATTATTTTTTTCACCTGTTTCACACTCCTTTCTTATTGCAGATTCAAAAGTCCGTAAATAATTTTTGCTGCCTGTGCACGGGTTGCGGTTTCCTGCGGGGCAAAACGGTTATCACCCATACCGCCCACAATTTCAGCACCGTACATTGCTCCAACCGCTGTTTTTGCATACGCCGCAATCTCTGCCTGATCGGAAAACTCCGATTCCGCCGCCGATAGCCGTGTTCCTGCAAGCTCTGCTGCCTTATATGCCAAAACACACATATCCTGCCGTGTAATCTTCATACCGCTTCCGAAAACAGTTTCGGTCATCCCCTTTGTGATTCCCTTGTGATATGCAGAGGCAACGGTACTGTAATACCATGCATCCTCGGAAACATCTTCAAAATCACAGGTTGCAGATGCATCTATCAATTGAAATGCTCGCAAAACAATTGCAAGAAACTCTTCCCTGGTAATCTCATCATTTGGTGCAAACTGTGTTTTGCTCTTTCCGCTTACAATTCCCTTCTCGGCAAGTGCTTCTATCGCTTCCTTCGCCCAGCTTGCCTGTGCAAGGTCGGAAAAACCTTCCGCTTTTGCTTCCTGCTCTTTTACTGACGGAGCGGACGGTGTTGCACCGATTGCCACATAACCTCCCGATGAATATCCGCCGGCTGAGGAACCTCCGCCACCTCCACCTGAGCTACCCTTATTTTGATTGGATTCTTTTAAATCATTGATTTCTTTTTTAATTGCGGTCTCCAAGCCTGACAAGCTTTCAAAAATCTCTGTACGGTCTGCAAGAGACTTTGCAACCTTGGATTTCTGCGAATTGGTCAACTGATCATATGCCGTATTGACATCCTTTGAAAGCAGATTGATATGGTCATTTAATACCGTCTGAATTTTACCCCATGTACTGTAGTTGATTGCACCTAAGAGAATTTTCTCATCAATCTGTTCTTTGATTTGTACCTCTGTTTTCGCATTTACCGTCCCAAAATCCTTTAATATCTTTACTCTCGTCTCATCGGTAACTGTTTCTGAAAGTGTTTTTTCAAACAAGGTATCTCCCGAAAAACCAAGTGATTCGATATCCTTTAACATCTGCTCCGTTTCGGTCAGCACACCGGACTGTACCATCTCCGGGATTTCTGCATTTGCAAGCTTTAACAACACCGTAGCAACCCGAATATTGGTTGCAAGTGCAGTTTTATCTGCCACAGTTCCCAGCGAAATCAGTTTTTCTGCAAATCCCGAAAAACATTCCTCTGCTTTCATCTCGAAATAATAGTCATTTCCGATTTCAAATACTTCGTCATACCGTTCGAGAAATTCAAATATCTCCTGTTCCTTTGATTCTTGAATGAATCCGCTGAATTCACGAATTTTTTCATTGATATAATTGGGATCATAGTATTCAAAAAGCTTATTCTGTTTCGCCCCATCCTCCGAAATTGCCGTAATCAGATAATATCCGGAATCCCCGTCTGTTTTATAGCTTGTAGAAAAGTTACCGTCTGCATCTGTGATAACAATATCCAAAAATTCAAGCGGTGAATTTTCTCCCAAAAGCTCTTCTTCGGAATATGTCTCTTGAATTTCCTCCGGATAGTCTTCCCCCAGATAAATACTCCGGACTGAAATCATATGATTCGCTTTATTTTTTCCCTCCACGACAATGACATAATCATTGTTCGGACAGGATGCATTAACAAACCTCTCTGAGGCATATACAGCACTGTTTCCAAGTATCATTGCCGATACAATCAACCAACTGATTCTTTTTTTCATTTTCTTCCTCCTTTATCCTTTTACACCGCCGACATTTGCACCGCCTATCATCTGACGATGGAACAGCATAAACAAAATCAGCATCGGAAGACTTGATAAAATCAAGCACAACATATATGTGTTTTGTTTAACGCCCTGTGCCGTACTTGTAACAAACACACGAACCGGAAGCGTCTGTATCGACCGTTCTGTCAATACCAGATAACCGTTAAAAAATTCCGACCATGCCCCCTGCATCGTAACAATAGAAATATACAAAATTGTCGGCACGCTCAACGGCAGCATAATATTGAAAAAAATCCTTCCGTTTCCGCATCCGTCAATTTTCGCCGCTTCCACCAAAGAAATGGAAATGGAATCAAACTGATTTTTAAACAAAATAATATTAAAACAACTTGCCGCCGCACCTAACCACATCGGCCAGTATGTATTGATTAAGCTTACTTCACCCGGAATCTCCGCTACAAACGGAAAACTCAGATAAGAAATAAAAAGCGGTACGGTACGAATCTGCCCCGGCATCATCATTGTCCAAACAATCAATATAAAAATCAGTTTCGTTCCTCTCGGCTTCAGACGTGAAATGACATAACCGCCCATTCCCGAAACAAACAACGTCATTGCTACTGAACCAAGTGATACCAATAATGTATTAAAGCTCATTTTCCAGAATTCTACCAACTGAATTGCTTCTGCAAGTCTTTCTACAAAAACAGTCCACGTCAGATTTTCCGGAAAAAAACTTGTATTTGCATAAATCTCCTGTGTATCCTTTAATCCCATCATAAAAATCCATATAGAAGGAAATAGGGCAACGATACCTGCAAGAATCAGAATTGCAACCATGATGCCGTATATCAGCTTTCCGCCCGTTTTTTTCAAATCATAGGTGTTGAAAATACCGGCATTTTGTTCTCTTGTCTTTGCCAACCCGCACACCTCCTATAAATTTGACTCTATCTTTTTCTGTAATTTGAAATAAAATGCGGTCAGACAGAGTAAGAATATAAAACTAATTACACTCAAAGCCATCGCATGTCCGGCTCTGCCATTTACAAATCCGTATCTGTAAATCTGGAACCCAATTGAAATAGACGCATTATTCGGTCCTCCGCCTGTCATCGCCATCGGCTGTTCCATGACCTGAAAAACAGAAATAATCTGCTGAATCAATTGCAATAACAGTACGCCTCCCACTTGCGGGATCGTAACATGACGGAATTTTCTGAAAATTCCCGCACCGTCAATGGTTGCAGCTTCATAAAGCTCGGTGGTCACAGATTGCAGAGAGGAAAAATATAAAAGCATCGCCCCTGCACACCCGCTCCAGGTCATCGACACAATAATATACAGAATGGTAAGTTTTTCATCCATTAACCAACCGTACGGCTCCATTCCGAAGGCACCAAGAAGCATATTCAATAATCCCGTATGATCCGGAGCATATATGTATGACCACATCAATAATGCCGCCACACCCGGAACCACTGCCGGCAGATAAATAATGGTTTTCATCCCATTTTTAAAGCATCTTAACTCATTTACCATAACTGCCAATAAAAACGGCGGAATAAATCCGACAACCAACGAACACACAACATACTTTAATGTATTAATTAACATAGGAATAAAATTCGTATCACGAACAACCTCAAAAAAGTTTTTAAGCCCAATAAACTCAACCGGCTTATACCCCTTCATTTTAAAAAGTGACCACACACCACCCATCACAGTCGGACGCCATATCATCAGATACAACACAATGACTGCCGGAAGAAGCCATACCCACGCCTGAAGGTCATTAATCAATCTTTGCTTTCGTCTGATAGAAACACTCTTCTTTTTTTCTGTCTGTGCCATCAAAAAACCCTTTCATAAACAAGATACAGTTTTTTTACGGCTACCTCAAAAGGGATAGCCGCAAAAAAGTATTGCATCCACATCAATCAATAATCAACATTATCTAAATAATTTACCTGGAAATCATTGTTTGCTTTTTCCATAATTGCCATGCAGTCTGCATTTTCATCATTCAAAACCTGCTGAATACAGGTATCAAGCACGGCATACAAATCCTGTGCACAAACCGGTTCTTCCGGCTGTAATTCAATTTCTGAATTATTCAAAGATTCATTGTAAAGTTTTACCGCATTCGGCTTCATATTGTAATATTTTTCAAGCAGTTCGTTCTGATATGCAGTCTTTTCAGAATCATCATGCCAGATGGATAAAGACTGTACACCAACTGCAATACCATCTCTGACATTGCTCTGAATGTTTTTTTCC
>SVJN01000105.1 GCA_015068965.1 Oscillospiraceae bacterium | reverse complement strand
TTTTTAGAACGCTTCCGACCGGAGCAATACCATATCTTATTCTGCCACGATAACACCATGATACCGGGGCGGAATGGTCTATATCAAATTACATAAAGAGGCTATTGCGTGAAACATTTTTGTGTATATTTCATTCAAAATTGCAGGGGCAGATGCCCACATCCGCCCGAATCGCGGGGCGATGTAGGCATCGCCCCCTAGAACAAAGCAGCTTCGCCGCAACCGCTCCATAAAATTATTGTGTACTTTGAACTGATGCAGAGCGGTAAGAAGAAGCATAATGCTTTGTTACGCCCATGTGCGTTTCCGCTATTAGCGGAAAATTTCGCACGGGCATTCAATTCTTTTTGCTTTATAGGAACGCAGTTTCCTATAAAGCAAGAAAATGAATTTTATACACGATATGCGTTGAATGCAATAACCTCTTTTGTAGCTATAACTTATTATTTACCATGAAAAAGCTGATGAAACTTCCAGCCCAACTCATATTCCGGCGCAACAATCAATACTTCAAGCTCCTCCGGAGACAAAACCTCCTCCGTGGTTACATATACCTCTCCGTCAGGCTCTTCGCACTTATTAATTTCTGCAAATTCCTGCATTACAGCGGATACATCGTTCAGAAGCGGTTCCTTCATGGAAATATGCAAAAAATACTTCGGATAATTAATTTCCCGGATGATGGATAATTCCTGTTTCATATTTTCGATTTTTCCGCTATACTTGATAGCATACCACCGGGTGCGGTCATTTTCGGTCAGCTTTTCAATGATACTATCATAATCAGCACCAATGATAACCGAATCGTCCTGATTCCGATATCCGGAAAGGTATGACCTCAGAGTGTACTTTCCTTCTATGATTTCAATCATTAACATGATACCACCTCAAAGGAGGAGGTTACAACATACTCCTTCCCTTCAATTTCCACGATAGCTTCCAGATAATACTCTACGGCATTCTCCGGAATCTGATAATCCGCTATTTCTATCGGCAGGATGTTCCATTCCTGCTCCATTTCTACACCCTCTTCTACTTCCCGATAGGACATTTTCTCTGTCAGGTAATAAAGCTTGAAACACTTTATCGGCACATTATCCGGGTTGTTAAGTGTAAAGGCTTTTCCATTCTTAACAAAATCCGGCAGATGCTTTCCTTTCTTTACAATAGAATCTGCATATACAAAATTCTCTTCCCGAATCCATCCACACTCATGAGAATGATTCATTTCATGAACTGCCGAAAACCGTGTTGAGGGATTATTCTTTACAGTATCAAGATAAGATTTTGAATTGGAATTGAGCGAGAACGGGGCATCATGATTCCAGCAAAGCCACAGTACCGGCATAGTTACATTGGAAAACTGCTTTTCCGCCAGCCAGATTTCCGGATTTTTACCGCTCCGGAAGCTTTTTCCGAGAGTTCCCATAGACTCTGCAAGATAGCCTGAGCCGTAAATCGGAATTGCAAAGGCAAAGCGATTATCATATCCGATGGTAAGCGAGGTAATAACACCGCCCCAGGAAATGCCGGTGATACCAATACGGTCGCTGTCAATCCGCTCATCCTGACGCAGAATGTTATGCGCCAGAATCACCTGCGAAACGGCATGATACATCCAATTCTCCTCAAGCGGACATTCCGAATGACACATACTGTCATTATCCGGTGCATCGGTGTAGCCATCCTCACAGAACACACCGCAAAGACCGTGGTTCCACATCTTTTTTTGCTCGTGACATTCCTTGCGACCTGCATTTTTTGCAATCGGAAAATCTCCGGTTGTAGACATTGCAATCGCCGCATAGCCACGGTCGTTCCACATTTTCACCCACGGAAGGTAGGCAACACCTCCGCCACCGTGTACCAGGACAATTGCAGGTACCTTTTCGGTTGCATCCTGCGGAAAGCCGAGATATGCAAATACCTTGGTTTTTTGTCCCTTTAATTTTGTCGCATCGTAGGTAATCGCCCGGATGCCTGTCCATTCCCCGTCCGGCATAAATTCCGCTATTTCCCGATAGCAAACCTTCTGATTCTGTAAGGCTTTAAAATACTGTTCCATCTGATAACATCCTTTCTGTTTCTTTGGTAATATCATATGCTCTGCCAAAGGCAGGTTCAAACAAATAATAGCAATCGCCGATTTTTTCCAACCGCAGGTACTTATGCCGCTCCACCGGCTTTTTATTCGTCATATGCGGAAGGATTGTTACAAATAGCTCCTCCTGATGCAAAAGCGAGAAAAACAGCTCATGCAAATCCGGTCGGTTCTGCATAAAAGAAGGAATGTCCCGATTCCGCAGGCAATAATCATAAATGACCGCATCGGTTAAATTCTCATCTCCAAGGGTGCTACAAAACGCATAAACCACTTCATAAAGGTGCTTTTGCGAAATTGCCTGCGTAAAATCATGAAAAGCACACAGCGCTTCAAACATAGAAAAGCAATCCGTAAAATGCTGTCCAAGCGCAAAAAGTGTTTTTTTGAAGATTCCGCTATTATAAATCCGCTCCAATGCAGCGCTGATATCCTTTAAATGAATCAACTCCCGATAGCTCATCCGGTCGGAGTGAATGACCTCATACGGTGCAAACTCCGAAAAAGCACTCCCCTCGGTTTTAATTGGGGTACCCGATAGCTTTTTTAAAAAACCAAGCTGTAAATCATCCGGAGAAAGGGCATAGATATCACAAAAGGATTTTTGAAATTCCTGCAAGCTTTCCCCCGGCAATCCGGCAATCAAGTCCAGATGCAGGTGAATTCCCGGATTTTTCTGCAGACGTTTTACCACTTCACAAAGCCGGTCAAACTGATTCTTGCGGTTGATTCTTGCAAGGGTATCCGGATTGGTGCTCTGGACACCGATTTCCAATTGGAACATCCCCTCCGGTGCAGTTACCAATGCATCAATCAGTGCATCTGACATTGCCTCTGCCTTTACCTCAAAATGAAAGGAAGTGCTTTTGGAATGCTCCTTGATAAATTCCACCAGCTCACACGCACGCCGATTATCTGCATTAAAGGTTCTGTCCACCAGCTTGACCAACGGAACACCGGCTTTGATAAACTGCATCAGCTCTTTTTTTACCAGGTCTATACTTTTATAACGCACACCGTCGGTTGCCGCCGATAGGCAGAATGCACACCGGTAGGGACATCCTCTTGAGGTTTCATAATAAATCAACCGTCCGGATAACTGTTCCAATTCTCCCGGCAGATATGCAAAAGGAATCGTATCCAAATCATCGACCGCATCAAACCGGTAAACACCACGAGGAGGCGGATTCTTGATAAATTCTGCGATTTTTGTTTCCCCTTCACCGCAAATGATGTGGTCAATATTTTTTTCTGCTTCTAACAATACCTCCGCCCGATGGCTTACCTCCGGGCCGCCTAACGTAATCAGAAGCTCAGAATCTGCTTTTTTTAAGATATCACAAACCTTTAACACAAAGGCAATATTCCACAAATAGCAGGAAAACAGAATGTGCCGTTCGCCGGTTTTTACAATATCTGCGGCAACCGAGAACACACTGTCATTGATAGAGCGTTCTAATAGCTCTCCTCCGGCAACCGCTCGCAAAAGCCTGACCGAAAGCGATGTATGTACATATTTTGCGTTGATTGCAACAAACAGCGCCATTCTCTTTCCTCCCTTTCGTTTTACCGTTATTCTACCACAATTGCGGACTTTTGTAAAGACCGGAGCAGGGATTTTTGCCACTTTCGCACAATTGATGAAACGATACAAAAACAAGGTTGCAAAATTACAACCTTGTTTTTGTAATCAGAGTTTGTTTCTTTGTATCTTTCCGCTAACCGTCTTGGGCAGACTATCACGGAATTCAACAATTCTCGGATATTTATAAGGTGCAGTCTTTTCCTTGACATAGTTCTGAATTTCTTTCTTCAATTCATCGCTCGGCTGAGTTCCGTTGACAAGAACCACACTCGCCTTGACAATCTGACCTCTGACCTCATCCGGAACAGCTGAAACACCACATTCCAATACATACGGAAGCTCCATGATAACACTTTCGATTTCAAAGGGACCGATACGGTAGCCGGAGGACTTAATTACGTCATCTGCACGTCCAACATACCAATAATAGCCATCCTCATCACGCCATGCAACGTCGCCGGTGTGATAATAACCGTCATGCCATACTTCTTTTGTTTTTTCTTCATCGCCGTAGTAACCGGTAAACAAGCCACACGGTGCGCCATCCTTGACATTGATAACAATTTCGCCCGATTCACTGGTATTTACCTGATTGCCGTCCGCATCATGCAGTTCCACCTTATAAATCGGAGCCGGCTTACCCATTGCACCGATTTTGTGCGGTTTACCTACCAGGTTACCAATAATCATGGTGCTTTCGGTCTGACCGAAGCCTTCCTTAATCTGCAATCCGGTTGCCTTTTCAAATTGGCGGTATACCTCCGGATTCAGAGCCTCACCTGCCGTTGTCATATGACGGACAGAGGAAAAATCGTATTTGGAAATATCCTGCTTAATCATCATACGAAGCATTGTCGGCGGTGCACAGAAGGTTGTGATATGATGCTCGGCAAACATCGGCAGAATATCAGCCGCATCGAAACGGTCGAAATCATAAACAAAGGTTGCCGCCTCACACAGCCATTGACCGTAGAGCTTTCCCCACATCGCCTTCGCCCAACCGGTATCGGAAATGGTGAAGTGTAAACCGTCCGGGTCTACATTATGCCAGTATTTTGCAGTATGGAAATGTCCAAGCGGATATTTATAGCTATGTGCCGCAATTTTCGGATAACCGGAGGTTCCGGAGGTGAAGTACATGAGCATGGTATCGTCACCGCAAGCAGAATCCTCGGTGCGGTTAAAGTGGGTGCTGAAGCGCTGATACTCTTCGTCGAAGTTTCTCCAGCCCTCTCTGGTTCCGCCAACCAGCATCTTTTCCCGGAGCATCGGGCATTTTGCCTGAGCAATATCCACCTGATGTGCAACATCGCCGTCAGCAGTACATACAATTGCGCTGACACCTGCGGAATTGAAGCGGTATTCCAGGTCATGCTCCTGCAGCTGTGCAACCGCCGGAATTGCAATCGCACCCAGCTTGTTCAAGCCAAGCATCGCAATCCAGAACTGATAATGACGTTTTAATACGAGCATTACCCGGTCGCCCTTTTTGATGCCGAGGGATGCAAAATAGTTTGCACACTGGCTGGACATCTTACGCATATCGGTAAAGGTGAACCGTCTTTCTTCATGGTCACGGGAAATATGGAGCATTGCAAGCTTTTCCGGCTCACGTTTGGATAACTCGTCCACCAAATCGAACGCAAAGTTAAACCGTTCGATATTTTTAAAGGTGATGGAGGTCGGTGTTCCCTGCTCATCCTCCACAATATCAATGTATTTGTGATAAATTCTGTCCTTGGTATCTCTGTGTACCGAACCAATAATCTGCTCGGTCGGAACCACATCCGAATGTGCAGACTCCAACGCCTCCACATCCGCACGCAGAACAATAGCGTAGAATTTACATTCCTTACCGTTGACTGCAATCATACCATGCGGCGTATCACTGTTATAGTAGATGCTATCACCGGGGCCGAGCACCTCTTTATGCTCACCCACCTGCACCATCAGATTACCTTCGATGACAATATCGCACTCCTGTCCGGCGTGTGTGGTCAGCTCGATGTCCTTATTCTGTGCGTCTTCATCGTAGGCACTCACAACATACAACGGCTCTGCAATACGGTTTTTAAACGCATATGCAAGGTTGTGATAAATCATACCATGTGCCTTTGCAATCTGCTGACCTGCACCTGCACGGGTTACGGTATAGGATTTCAGGTTCGGGCTATAGCCCTCGATGATATCGGTGACATTGACACGCAATGCCGCCGCACAACGGTAGATAAAAGCAAAGTTCAAATCTGCTTCGCCCTTTTCGCATCTGATATATTCTTCGACCGAGACACCGGTCTTTTCTGCCATTTCCAACGGTGTGTAGTTTTCAATCTCTCTTAGCTCACGGATACGAGCCGCCATTTCCTGGATTTTTAAGCTGATATCTCTTGTGTTTTCCATAAATTCCTCTCCTTTTTATGAGGCAAAAAAAATCCCGCCTCAAAGTGATGATAAAAAACTTTGAGACGAGTGTAAATCACCCGCGGTACCACTCAAATTGCGATAAATATTATCGCCACTCTCAGAGTCTGTCAACTCCTATGCCTTTACGCAGCAATCACGGGGAGGTTCTACTCACAGTACCGTTTTCTTCCTCCCGGCTCGGAAGCTACAAACACAAACACGCCCCTGTGGTTCGCACCAAACACCACTTCTCTCCAAGGTTTTGTTGGATGTGCCCTCTTCGTCAATGCCTTTATTCGCAGTATAATATATCATATTTTCAAGCAGATGTCAAGTATTTTTGAATATTTTTTTTAGAAAATTGATGCGCGGTATTCCGAAATAGAAATCCCTTCATGATACTTGAAAAATTTGCACAAATGCTCTGCCGATAAAAAACCAAGCTTTTGCGCAATCTCCAAAATAGAGTAATCCGATGCATGGCACAGATTTTTAATTTCTTCCATCCGGGTTTTTGTAATCATTTCACACAAACTTTCTCCGCTCGTTGCTTGTAAGACCCGGTTTAGATAGGCTCTGGAATAATTCATGGCATCAGCGGTCTCTTGCGCCGTAATCGGACGATGAGCATTTTCCCGAATCCACAAACAGACTTTATCATAAAGATGCATCTGCGGTGATGCTGCATCCCGGAGCAATGTCAACTCATTCAATATCGAAAGAAGCACCGCCTCCTCTGCACCGGGCACTATTTTCGGACGGGATAACAGATAGATGAGCCGCTCTGCAAAACATCTGATTTCAGAAGTCAAGCCAAACACATAAAAACCCTGCCTACTACAAAAGGAGAACGGAATGGTGGAATCAAAGATAATCCGGACAAACTCTGCCTCGCTATTGATGCAAACAGAAAGATTTGTAAATTTGGGAACAAAAACCCCTTTCTTCTCCGGACATACAAATTCGCCCAACTGTACCGTTCCGGAAAGTACAATAAACAAAGCATGAGACTCATAAGAATGCACACATCTGATACAATCACCGGGATGGTAATGTACACAGTCAATCAACTCGAACCGATAGGTTGTATCCTCTCGGTTCATACTTTCATATTTGTTTTTCGTCCCTGTAATCTGTATCATGTCACATTTTCTCCTCGTAAGATTGTTTTTTTCTATTGACAATAATTTTATATTTTTATAAAATTATAGCATAAATAAATGCTTTTTGTCAATCAAAAACGGAGGAATGAATATGAAAATAGAAATCAAAGAAAAGTATCTGATTTTTCCTGTAAACACAATGCTGACTCCTAAAAAAATGACCTTTTCTGACGGGAACGAAACCGTTTTGGAGCTGGATGTCAGATTAGATAACCTCACACCGGATTTTTATGCTTATGTAGATGTTGCAAGGTTTATCGGCAAAACGCTGACCGTTTCTATCCATCCGGAAACAGAGATTTCCTATAAAACCTCGGATATTCTGTCTTTTCCAGACCTCTATCGGGAGCCGTTCCGTCCGCAGGTACATTTTTCAACCAAGAACGGCTGGATAAATGACCCGAACGGATTAGTATATATAAACGGTGAATATCATCTGTTTTATCAGCACAACCCATGCGACCACCGCTGGGGGAATATGCACTGGGGACACGCAGTCAGCAAGGATTTAATCCATTGGGAAGAAAAGGAGATTGCACTTTTCCCCGACGAAACCGGCATGATGTTCTCCGGCAGTGCAATTGTGGATCAGGATAACCGGCTCGGCTTACAGGAAACAGATGTGCCGACTGTACTTTTATTCTATACTGCCACAAAGCCATTTGCACAGTACATCGCCTATTCCACAGACGGTTTAAAGACCATTCACAAGTACCAAAAGGAGCCGGTGATTCCGCATATCGAAGCAGAAAACCGCGACCCGAAAATCGTATGGTGTGACG
The DNA here is from genome assembly GCA_015068965.1 of Oscillospiraceae bacterium. GTDB lineage: Bacteria > Bacillota > Clostridia > UBA1381 > UBA1381 > RQCD01. The sequence goes on along the minus strand of SVJN01000105.1, from coordinate 763 downwards.
AGCTGGATGCCTATCTGCTTGCACTCTATTTAAGCGGAAACGAATATGCGCTCCTGACCTCAGATAACTTTGTTGATTGGAAGCTTCTTGAAAAGGTCACCCTCCCCGGCGATTGCGAATGCCCCGATATCTTCCCGATTACCGACCAGCATGGAAACCGGAAATGGGTACTCTACGGTGCAAGCAGCCGTTATCTGGTCGGAGATTTTACCAACGGGCATTTTGTGCCGTCGCAGGAGGTGCGTTCGTTACATTACGGTGCTTCTGCCTATGCCGGACAAACCTTTTCCAATGTGCAGGATGGCCGAATCATTCATATTGCCTGGAATATCTGGTACTTACCTGTCCCCCGCTTTGCCGGACAGATGGGCATACCGGTTGAACTGACCTTAGAAGAATGTGACGGAACACACTATCTTTGTGCAAATCCGGTTTCTGAATTGGAATCACTCTTCAAAGACGATGCACAGTATTCCGAGCTTTGTCTGAACAAGGAGGAAGAAAAACAATTTTCACTCAACAAGGGTGCTTATTTCATCAAGATTTCTGCAAATTGCAGGAATCAGACTGCGCTGACCTTTACCATCTTTGGACGGAGCTTTGTCTGCGATTTTTCTAAGAACGCAATCACACTTGGCGACAGAACTGCACCGCTCTCTATGGAATCCGGAAAGCTTGACCTGACACTGATTTGCGATGCTTGCAGTATGGAAATTTTCTCAGACGGCGGAAAGAGCTATCTGTCATCGGTTGCTGATTATAC
>SVJN01000104.1 GCA_015068965.1 Oscillospiraceae bacterium | reverse complement strand
TTAAATGGTTGCCGCAATCAAATCCGACATATTATACATTCCGGAGGGTTTTCCCTTCATAAATTTTGCCGCCTTAATTGCACCGACTGCAAAGACCTCTTTACTTGCGGCGGAGTGGGAGAGGGTAATGACCTCATCGTTTCCGGCGAAGATAATATCATGCTCGCCGACAATGGTACCGCCACGGATTGCGTGCAGACCGATTTCGTTTTTACTGCGTTTTTTGCGGACACTATGGCGGTCATAGACATATTCCGCCGGGGTTTTTAAAACCTCGCTGATTCCGTCTGCAATGGCAAGTGCAGTACCGGAGGGGGCGTCGATTTTCTGGTTATGGTGCTTTTCAATAATTTCAATATCGAACTGCTCCTCTAACAGAACTGCCGCCTTTTTTGCCAGAGAAATCAGAAGATTGATTCCCAGGCTCATATTTGCCGAGAAGAAAACCGGGATTTTGGTTGCAGTTTCCTGCAAGTGGTTTTTCTGTTCCTCGGAAAGTCCGGTGGTTGCAACGATTACCGGCAGATTTTTAGAAACTGCGAATGCTAAAAGCGGTTCTAACACACTCGGATGTGAAAAGTCAATAATCACATCTGCATCAATATTACAATCATTCAGATTGGTAAAAACCGGATAGGGGTTTTGCAGGTGGGTGTTAATATCCAAGCCTGCAACGATTTGCGCCTCGGCATCCTCTGCTGCCAGGCGGGAAATCACCTGCCCCATTTTGCCGTTACAACCGCTTAATAAAATTTTTGTCATTGGCATACACTCCATTCGGTTTACAGCTTTTTCACGCCGTAAGCAGTCATTGAAGCCTTCAGCTTCTGCAGGTTACCTTCCTCCATCTCACCCAACGGCAGACGCAGGTTTCCGACGGTGTAGCCTAATTCACGCATAGCAACCTTAATCGGAACCGGGTTTACTTCAATGAACAGATTGTTAATCAATTCCAGCATTTCTAACTGCAGCTTTCTGGATTCTGCAATTTTGCCTTCGGTAAAATACTGGCAGATGTTATGGGTTTCTTCCGGCAGGATGTTTGCAACAACCGAGATAACACCCACACCGCCCAAGGACATAATCGGAACAATCATATCATCGTTTCCGGAGTAAAGGCGCAATTCCGGCACTTCAGCCGCAACCTGAGCGGTGTAGCTGATGTTTCCGCTTGCTTCCTTTAAGGCAACGATATTTTCAATCTTTGCAAGCTCTTTTAAAACCGGAATACTGAAATTCATGCCGGTTCTGCCCGGAACATTATAGAGAATGACCGGAATTTTTACGGCATTTGCAATTGCGGTAAAGTGTGCAATCAAGCCGCTTTTATTTGCCTTGTTGTAGTAGGGAGTAACACTCAAAATAGCATCTGCACCCAGCTCCTCTGCCCGTTTGGTCAAAGCGATTGCGTGGTTGGTGTCGTTACTTCCGGTTCCTGCAATGACCGGAATTCTGCCTGCTACCTTTTTCACGGTATATTCAATTGCCGACAGATGCTCTGCGTCCGGCATGGTGGATGCCTCACCGGTGGTTCCGCAGATGACAATTGCGTCGGTTTTATTGGCAATCTGAATTTCAATCAGCTCGCCCAATGCATCGAAATTGATTTTGTCTCCGTCAAACGGGGTTACGATTGCAACGCCCGAACCGGTAAATGGAATTTTCTTCATGTTCAATCACCTTTCATAGATTAGTCCATATAACCCTTTGCGGTCAAAAGCTCTGCCATTAAGACTGCACCGCCTGCGGCACCTCTTAAGGTGTTGTGGGACAGGCAGACAAATTTATAGTCGTATTGCTTATCTTCACGCAGTCTGCCGATGGAAACTGCCATACCGCCCTCTGCATCTCTGTCAAGCTTTGCCTGCGGACGGTTATCCTCTTCAAAATAGTGCAAGAACTGCTTCGGTGCGTGCGGCAGGTTCAGTGCCTGCGGTTCGCCGGAGAAGTTTTTCCATGCTTCTTTAATCTGTTCAATGGTCGGCTTCTTTTCAAAGCTTACAAAGACTGCCGCTGTGTGACCGTTGGAAACCGGTACACGCAGACATTGTGTGGTGATAGACGGGGTGGTTGCCGGAACGATTTCATCGCCTTCAATTTTACCCCAGATTTTCATCGGTTCTACTTCACTCTTTTCTTCCTCACCGCCGATGAACGGAATTAAGTTATCAATCATTTCCGGCCAGGTTTCAAAGGTTTTGCCGGCACCCGAAATTGCCTGATAGGTAGTTGCTAAGCACTTTGTGATACCGAACTCTGATAACGGATGCAATGCCGGAACATAGCTCTGCAAAGAACAGTTGGATTTTACTGCGATAAAGCCACGCTTTGTGCCTAAACGTTTTCTTTGTGCGTGGATGATTTCTGCATGGTCTGCATTGATTTCCGGAATAATCATCGGAACGTCTTTGGTTGCTCTGTGTGCGGAGTTGTTGGAAATAACCGGGCATTCAGCCTTTGCATAAGCCTCTTCCAAAGCTTTGATTTCGTCCTTCTTCATGTCAACGGCACAGAACACGAAATCAACGGTTGCGGCAATCTTTTCGATGTCCGCAGTTGCATCCATCACAATCATATCACGAACAGATGCCGGGATTTCTTCGTCCATTGCCCACTTTGCACCAACTGCCTCGGAGTAGGGCTTTCCTGCACTTCTCGGAGATGCGGCAAGTACCTCGATGGTGTACCAGGGATGGTCGTGCAAAAGCGTGATAAAACGCTGACCAACCATACCGGTTGCACCGATAATACCAATTTTGTAGTTTTGTTTCATAAATATCAACCTTTCTTTTTTAATTTCTTATGTAGAATGAAAAAGCAATAGCCGGAGCTATTGCGTACAAAAATAACCTTTTGTTTGCAGTAGCTCTCCATCATTTGTACATGATGACAGTCGTACAGCTCTTAACTGTAAAACCAGCAAGTGAACCGGCGGCAGTTTCACCCACTTCGGCACGGTTTCCTTTCGCCGTGTCCGTCGCCGTCGCCGGGCATAAACGCGGTTACTGATAAACAATGCGCCTCTACTTCTTGAGTCAGTATAATCTTACCACAATACTTATGCGCTGTCAACTACTTTTATTCCGATTCGTCAAAAAGTTTGAATTGTGGCGGTTTTCTAATATTGTTATTGTGCAAAGTAGGGAACGACCTGCGTGTCGTTCCGTGGACCTATGTGTCGTTTTGTTTCTGCATATTTTTTCGGAACGACACGCAGGTCGTTCCCTACGGTCGTATTATTTTGTGGGTGTTTGTGATACACCGTTTGCGGGACGTCGAGGACACCGTCCCCTACAGAACAATTTCTGTATCACATATAGGCTTCATGCCCGAAAGACTATCCCAAACAAAAACCTTAGCAGAATCAAAGTTGCTGTCAACAATAAAATACACAGTTTCATTTTTGTTTGGTGCATGTTGTGTTTCTATCAACCGATTATTCTGATAGCAGGCAAAAATGATTTGTGCATGTTCCGGGAGAGAGTCTGGTATTGTGATAAATATCTTCTCTCCGGAATTGGCGGTGACACAAACTGTTTTTGTGCCGACGTTTGTGGAATTTTTGACAAAGTCAACATAAATCGTGACATTTTCTGTAATTGGTGTAGTTAGGTCATATAATTCAGTTAAGGCGGCATCCTGATAAAAGAAAGCGTTGTAACCGTCAGGTAAAGCCAATTCATTGATATCAATAGATTCACCTAAATTTTTTGTTAATTTTGTAAATTCATTGCCCGAATTGTCTATAAATGTTGCATGGGCAAAATAATGTCTGGTTGCATTGGTGAGAGATGTATTATCGTCTCCAATTGTAATATTGTGCCAATCATTTTCTGTACCGTTGTAATATACATCTTTCAGGCTTGTGCAATAGTAAAACGCAGAATTACCAATGGATGTCACGCTGTCTGGGATGGTAATACTTGCAAGACTTGTACAAGAAAACGCATAATTTCCAATAGATGTTACACTGTCTGGAATGATAATGCTTGCAAGGTTGAAACAGTCGGCAAACGTATCTTCCTCGATGGATATTATGTTGTTTGGGATGTTGATGCTTGTAAGGCTTTCGCAATAGTAAAACGCAGAATTACCAATGGATGTCACACTATCTGGAATGATAATGCTTGTAAGACTTGTGCACGCAACAAATGCACCTTCCCCGATGGATGTCACGTTGTTAGGGATAGTTATATTTGTAAGATTGTAGCAACTGGAAAACGTACCTTCCTCGATGGATGTTACGCTGCCGGGGATGGTAATGCTTGTAAGGCTTGTGCAATAGTAAAACGCAAAACTACCAATGGATGTCACACTGTCTGGAATGGTAATGCTTGTAAGGCGTGTGCAATAGTAAAACGCAAAACTACCAATGGATGCTACACTGTCGGGAATAGAATATTGCTTACCTGATTTTCCGGCAGGATAGCAGATAAGCTCGGTTTTGTATTTGTTAAATAAAACACCGGTTGTATCCGAACAATAGTTTTTGTTGTTTTCATCCACATAAATCATGGTAAGGCTTGTGCAAAGAGAAAATGCATCTTCACCAATGGATATTACGCTGTTCGGGATGGTGATACTTGTAAGGCTTGTGCAATAGTAAAATGCAGAATTACCAATGGATGTTACGCTGTCGGGGATGGTAATACTTGCAAGACTTTTGCAATAGAGAAACGCATGGTCACCAACGGATGTTACGCTGTTTCCGATGGTAATGCTTGTAAGGCTTGTGCAATCTTTAAACGCACCATAACCAATGGTTGTTACCGGATAGCCGCCAAGGGTATCGGGAATGACAAGTGTACCACTTGCAGAAGTGTTACAATCGGTGATTGTTGCTTCTCCGTTGGTTATGGAATAAGTTAAATTTCCGTAGGTGGCCGCGGATGCGTTGATTACACAAAACATAAGGATACCAAGGAATACCACGATAACCGTTGTGAAAAGCTTTTTTTTCATACTTATCCTTCTTTCGGTTTTTTATTTTATTGTAGCACATAAAGTTTCGTTTGTAAATGGAATTGGGGATTTTTGTCAGAAATGGGTTGTAAATTTGATAACATCGCAATGAAAGCAATGTAGGGAACGACCTATGTGTCGTTCCGTGGACCTATGTGTCGTTTTGTTTCTGCATATTTTTTCGGAACGACACGCAGGTCGTTCCCTACGGTCGTATTATTTTTGGGGTGTAGGGGCGGATAGCATCCGCCCGGATTGCGGGGCGATGTGGGCATCGCCCCCTACAATCAATTTTTACATATGATATTTATGAACGGTTGCAGGTTATTCTTTTCGTTGGCGGATCACCTTTGCCGGGTTTCCGACTGCAACCGAATAAGGCGGAATCGGTTTTACGACCACCGAGCCGGCACCGATTACCGAGCCTTCTCCGATATCGCCGGAGTACATCACATCCACGCCCATACCGAGATAGGAATCCCGACCAATGGTAACCTTTTTACTATGACCGCCCTGGTCGATGATATTCTGATTCGGATTGGTGAAGATATGGGAATAGGGTGTCAAGGTGATGTTCTGTGCCAGCAGGCAATGGTCACCGATTTCCAAGCCCTTATGTCCGAACAATGTAGTGCCGGTACCGAGATACACATCATTTTCGATTTTAATATAGCCACCGTCTGCGTTTTCGGTATCTAAATAGACACGGTCGCAGAGCATGGTGTTATCACCGATTGTAATACCGCCCTCGCCCCGTGCAATCAGGGTGACATGGTCGGAGATTTTTACGTTGTCCCCGATAGAAATATATTGCGGATTGACAATTTTTACGCCAATGCCGATTGTCACATTTTCGCCCATATGCTTCAGTACACCGGCATAGTAGTCCTTTCGCACCTGTGCGGCATAGTCGGAGGAATCGTGCAAAAAAATTGTTTTATAAAAGCTTTCCCGTGCCTCCGGGGGCATATTGTCAAATGCATTTTGAAAAAAAGAACTCATGGTGGTCCTCCTGATTATCATTGATTATCTTTATTTTATATTGTCTGCCGGGATTTGTCAATGTGTTTTTTCTTTCTGAAAAAATATCTATCTTTACACAAACGGTATTTTGTGTTAAAATAATGTAGAGAGGATGTGAGAAGTATGAAAGCACCAATCCGGGAGCGGTTAGAGGAATACCGCAAAAAAAACAGAATTTCCTTTGCTATGCCGGGACACAAGGGCGGAGCTGGGATTGACCGGGAGCTGCAGGCTAATTTCTTTGCCTATGATGTGACCGAATTGGAGGATACCGACAGCTTGCACGAGCCGAGAGCGGCAATGGCAGAGGCACAACGCCGGGCGGCTGATTTTTTTTGTGCGGAGCAGACACTTTTTCTGGTAAACGGTTCCACCTCCGGAATTTTTATCATGCTTCTCGCTTGCTGTAAAAGCGGAGACCGGATTTTAGTAAACCGTGCCTGCCATCAATCGGTGATTCATGCGTGTACGGTGATGGGTTTATCTCCGGTGTTTATCGAGCAGGAAACCATACCGGAGTTCGGAATCCCGGACGGCGTGAATCCGGAATTGGTAGAGAAAAAACTGCAGGAGACAGAGGTTTCTGCGGTGCTTGTTACCTCACCGAGCTATTATGGAATTGTGTCGGATGTGGAGCGGATTGCAGAGATTGCACATCGGCACGGAGTACCGCTTTTAGTGGACGAGGCACACGGGGCGCATTTTTCGGCATCCAAAGAGCTTTTTCCGGAATCGGCGATTTGTTTAGGAGCGGATTTGGTGGTACAGAGTGCGCACAAGACATTAAATTCCATGAATCAGACGGCGTTTTTACACGTCCGTTCGGAGCTGTTGGATACAGAGCGTCTGATGCGATCAAGCAAAATGCTCCAGACCTCCAGCCCCAGCTATGCCATGCTTGCCACCATGGATGCCGCGCGTGCGGATTTGGAGGAAAATGGAGCAGATGCGTGGAAAAAAACTGTTATGGCGTGTGATGGGATGAGAAAGGAGCTTTCGGGCATTGTTGGGATATTAGGAGAGACTCCGGTTGGAAAACATATCTATGCACTTGACCGTTGCAGGATGGTTTTGCATCTGTCCGGCTATCGGATGAGCGGTTATCAGCTATCGGAGCGATTGCGGACGGAATATGGCATTGATGTGGAAATGGCAGATTTATATAATATTGTGCTGATTCCGACACCTGCCAACACAGAAGAAGAGATTTCATATGCCACAAGGGCGATTCGTGATATTTTAAAAACAGAACAGAAAACAGAGCAAAAAACAGACATCCGTTTTCCGCAAATCCCGGAAGCGGTACTGACACCGCAGGAGGCGTTTTATCGGAAGGGAGCATATCTTCTGCCACAAGAAGCGGTCGGAAGAATTGTAAAAAATGCGGTTGTGATTTATCCGCCCGGCATTGCTTTGATTGCTCCGGGTGAAAAAATCGGGCAGACACAGATTGATTTTCTGATGCTCACCCAAAAAAGCGGTGCGGAAATCACCGGGATGAAAGACGGAAAAATGTATGTAACAGAGGAATAGAAGATGGATGAAATAATTCAGATTTCCGGCATTGTAGAAGCGGTTATCTATACAAATGAAGAAAACGGTTATACTGTCTGCGATATTGAAAGCACCGAGCATGGACTTTTTACCGCAACCGGATATCTCCCCTATGTCAGTGAGGGGGAGAGTCTTTTGCTGACCGGATGCTGGGTGACACATCCCGATTACGGGGAGCAGTTCAAGGTTTCCTATTACGAGGTGGTACTGCCCACAACGGAGGAGTCCATTTTGTTGTATCTGTCGAGCGGAATTGTAAAAGGAGTCCGGGAATCGACGGCAAAGAAGCTTTTAAAGCATTTCGGCACCGAGGTGCTTGATATTATGCTAAAAGAGCCGATGCGGATGAGTGAAATCAAAGGAATTTCCCCAAAACGTGCGGCAGAAATCGGAGAAGCCTTTTTAAAGCTGCAATCCATGCAGGGGGTTGTAATGTTTTTGCAACAGTATGGGGTTTCGCCGAATCTTGCCCTGAAGGTTCACCGGATTTTAGGTCCGGATGCGCTGGAGCAGATTAAGAAGAATCCGTATATTTTAGCCGAGCGAGTGGATGGAATCAGCTTTAAAACGGCAGACAACATTGCATTTGTAAGAGGGGTTGCAAAGAATAGTCCGGAGCGGATTTGTTCCGGCTTGGAATTTATTTTGAAAAATGCCGCCTATAACGGCGGACACACCTTTCTCCCGAAGCAGGTTTTGCGTGAACACGCAATGCACTATCTGGAAATCACCGAGGAGGAGGCAGAAAATGGAATCGTTTCGCTTGCCTTGAACCGGAGTGCGTATCTTGACCGTGTCGGGAAGGAGGAGGCGTGCTACTGGTCGACCTTTTTATCGGCAGAGCAGTATATCGCACGTCGGATTGCATCATTAAGCATGGTAGCGCAAAGCTTCGTGATGAAGGATGAAACGTTAGAACGGCTTCTGACGGAAATCTCGGAAGAAAGCGGTATCTCGTTAGCACCAGAGCAGATAGAGGCGGTGTATACGGCGGTAAAGAGCAGTTGTATGGTCATCACCGGCGGACCGGGTACCGGTAAAACCACCACCATCAACACCATTATCCGGGTGATGAAGGAACTGAATTTAAAGGTTGCATTGGCGGCACCGACCGGACGTGCGGCAAAGCGGATGAGCGAGGTCTCCGGCATGGAGGCAAAAACCATCCATCGGTTGCTGGGTGTCCAGGCAGAAGAGGAGTTTGGCTTACAGAAATTCTCCTATGACGAGACAAATCCCTTATCGGCAGATGTGCTGATTGTGGATGAGGTCAGTATGGTGGACGTACTTTTGATGCACGCATTTTTACGGGCAGTCAAGCGTGGTGCAAGGGTGATTTTTGCCGGAGA
>SVJN01000103.1 GCA_015068965.1 Oscillospiraceae bacterium | reverse complement strand
GACAACAGCAAAAGCTCAGGCGTACCTCCGGGTGCTTTTCATCCAGGGCTGCACGCAGTTTTTTGAAGAAATTGCGGACAGAATCTCCTTGTGTTTTGAGCCATGCGTCCCGATAACGATTCTTTCCACCGTCAAAGATTTTGGGAATCAACTCTTCCTCAGAAATCGGCTCGCCCAATTCCTTTTCCAGCATTTCCATATGTAACGGACAACAGCAACCGTGACGGATGCCACGATAGCTAAAACGAAAATCGTCGTCTAACATAATCATTTCGGCACCGCAATCGGCAACGTCAATCACCCATTTGGTAACTGCCTTTAAAAATTTTTCATCGGCAGGACAGTAGGTTTTCACATCGCCTTGCCCGATATAGCGGACATTGGTGTAGGGAGAGGTTCCATCGGCAGGACTGCCGTCATGCCCCATCGTTTCGCCAATCCATACCAATGTTTCGAGTCCGTTTTCTTTGAAATATGCAATACAATCCTTTAAAAGTGCCAGATTTTCCGGGGAAGAAAATTCATATCCTGGTTCGCGGGTGATTGCAAGTGCAATCCTTTGTGCGCCGCTTCGTTTCATTTCTGCTAATGTTTTTTCTTTGTTAAAATGACCGTTTGTAATAAGAACCGGTATTGTTACTTTGTGCATAATAAATTCTCCTTTTTCCAGATTTTTTCTATCATCGGACCGATTGCCTGTGCCATGCAGTAAAAGCCTAAATCGTTCGGGTGTGTATGGTCGACGGTACAAAAATCTATACCGACTGTTTCGTAGATTTTGGTGCCGTCCACAAAATATACATTTTTATCGCCGTTAGATTTGGCATGCTCAAAGGTGTTTTTTATTACTTTCATTCTCTTCTTGCGCATTTCGTAGCCAAAAGATAAATCGGCAGCACTCACGATAATAATCGGCAAATGGGGATTTTTCGCCCGGACAGCTTGGAAAAACGGTTCGTGTGTCTGTTCTAAATAAGAAAGTGTTGAGGCGTTGTGGTCATAATCATAGACCAAAACACTCTTTTCCAAGCCGGAAATGTAGTCTGCCATTTCAGGCTCCGCTAAGCATCCGGCAGAAAATCCAAGATTGATATAATCGAAATCCAATGTCCTTGAAAGTATGGCAGGATAACAGTTTCCCGGATGCGATGCACAACCTCCCTGCGTAATGGAACTGCCATAGAACACAATCGGGGATGTGGTTTTGTATTCCTTTGCTTCCAGAAGAGTGGCATCTTTTTCCAGAGCAATATAAACTTCACTCACGTCATTGTAGAGTGGAAAATGAATCAGAATTTCCCGTTCTTTTTTCTCTTTGAAGGAATATCCGGAGGAAAAACCATCCTTTCCCATTTGACCGTCAGAATATCCACCGTTTAAATCAATGCCGGGGCGGAAAACACTACAGTAATGTCCGTCGGCATACAAATCAAAACAACTTGATCCGGTTTGTGGTATACATGGTGAAGAATGAATCTGAGGAAGTACGCATTTTAAAACAATTCGAGAAGAGTCTGTCCGAAACCTTACCCGGATTCCTGAGGTGTTCTGGTAAAGTGCCTGAATTGAGGGGTTGTTGACAGTCTTTGCCAAGTTGTGTGGTAAACGTTTAAAATCCTGTTCATCCGATTTCCGGCACAGACCATAGAGTCGGAATGGTTCCTGATTGACCGAATAGGTTTTCATGCCTTCAAAACTGTAGTAAGTTCTGAAATTTTTGTCAATATCTGAAATATCCATGCTTAGCTCCTTATAAGTTGAAGAACACAATCGACACAATGCCGACCAAAAGACCAAGCATCTGCATCCGGGATAAATCTTCCTTGAAATAGTATTTGGAGAGGAAGAAGTTAATGACAATTCCGCCTGCAGAAATCATCGGGAACATCAAGGATGCAGACATCCGGTTTCCAAGCACCATGACTAACAGATTGACCGTTCCGTTTAAAATCCCGTAGAGAATTGCAAAATACCAGCCTTTTTTCACACAGCCTGCAATATCCTGCTTGTTGTGCATCATTGCAAAAATCAGCATCGTCAACGAAACCAATGCCAGGGCAACCACCATAAATTCTCCCTTGTAAGCACCGTCAAAGGCAATCTGTTGCATTTTTTGCACCGTGGAGCACATTCCGTTTCCGATAAAAGCAAGAATGACCAGCACAATCCATTTTAGGGTAATCTGTCCCTCCTCTTTTTTGAAATGAATCAAAAACAGAGAAATCAAAAGGGTGATGATACCCAGATATAACCAGACACTTGTCGGCTCCTCCAAAAACCAAATGCCATAAAGCGTCGGAATCATCAGTGAGAAGGATACCACCAATGCAGTCAGAGCAAGTGAACCGCAAGCCAATGCCATCACATTGCAGACGGTTGCAGTCGCATAAGCCGCGCCAAATCCGACCGAGTAACCCAAAAATGCCGGATTAAACTCAAATTTTCCGGAGGAACAAGCAAAGAACAGCATTGCAATAAAGCTGGTCATTGCGCCGTAAATATAGGCACTTTTATTGCCTGTTTTCTGATTATAGAATTTTGTTACCGGCGACTGTGCCGCACAAAACACAATAATCATCAATAACATCAGATAGTTCATGTTTGATATCTCCTTTATTTTACCTCAAATCCTGCAAAGCCAAAGGCAGGAAGCTCAGTCAATTTTACCTTGTTTCCTTCCAGATTTCCGTTACAGTTGATAAAATGAATCTGAGCATACTCATGGTTTAAGGTTACAACCGGCTCTAAAATACTGTCTGCAAAGCAGTTCCACAATCCGACCGAAAGGGTGTTATCCTTTTCTTTGCACATCATATAAAGGTCGGGATGTCCCTTGCAGACTGCAGGCAACACTTTGCCGCCAAGCCATTCTGCCTGCTCAACAATCTGAGCCGCACGCAAGTAATTCCGCCAAAGTGTTTCCACATTGAAATCTGCGTCAAAGGTATAAACTAAAAACCGTTGACCGTCTGCATTTTCATAGGTGTAGGATGCCGGGATTTCTGCATCCCCATCGTCAAAATAGCTATGTACGGTTGCGGATTCTGCAAGCTCTGTACGATATGCCTTCGGGCCGGATTCTAAGCGAACATATTCATTTTCTTTGATAAAATGCTCTTCGTTTACTGTGATGTCCTCGCCTATTTTCAAAAGACCAGTATCAATTCCTGCATCAGAAAGAATTCTTGCCGCAGTTGCATCTAAAATCATGCCCTTTTCAAAGGCAGTTTTCGGCAGATGCCGTGCAGTTTCGCCGACCGCAATTCCAAACAATCCGCTTCCGGAATAGGTGGTCGGGATTGCATTGCAGGCAAGGATTCTTGCCGCTCCGGAATGGAATACATACTGTGCTTCCTGCGTGCCGGCAATCCGTGCCGGAATTTCCATGTGCGCATATTTTTGCGGAACATCATACACACGCACACCGCAGGCTTCCTTTTGGGAGAAATATTTCTCGATTTTTTCATAAATCGGTCGGTTCTTTACATGGCGTGCGGCATAGCCGGTTTCATAATTCACACTTGAGGTATAATCCAAGCCGTATTTTAGAATGCCGTCGATGGTGCCGTCAGCACGCATTGCCATGTCAAAGTTCTCCAGATAGGAGGAGGGGCAATTCCAACGTGGTCTGGGGTAAACATCACCCTCGGCAAACACTTCGATGCCGACACGCTTGCTCCAGCTGCTTTCCATACGTTCCAATTCAATCACGTCCTGTAGGCGGTTGCCCCAGCCTTTATTCACTGCCCAGTAGGGAGCACCGATTAAGCGGAAGAACGGTTTTGTTTTTCCGGCAAACAGTCGGCTGATGGTAACCGGGTCGGTTCCGTCAATATCCCATGCGGACATACAAGTGCAAGTGCCTAAACGGATTTTTGGATTTACGGTATCCAGAGCTTCACGCATTTCTTTTGCATATAGCTCCATATAATAGCCGTTTGCATTTAAAAAGGCATCACGCCAACGATTTCCACCGCCGGACAAAAGCTTTTCTTCCAATAGCTCTCTGGTAACGGGTTCGCCCAAAAATTCGGAAATTTTCGCAAGGTGATTGTTGCAGGTACAGCAGAAGCCACCACCGGTAAGACAACCGTAACGGAAATCATCGTCAAACATAATCGCATCCACACCGGTTTTTGCAATCTCGCAAAGATGCTCTGCCGCCGCTTTGCGGAATGTCTCATCTGATGGGCAGACAAACATCCGGTCAACCTCACCCGTGACTGAGGTCATATGCTCAAAGGTGTTTTCCCCCTCAACCCAGAATGCCCATTTCCATGCCATCACTTCAAAACCGTGTTCCTTGAAAAAGGCACAGTTTTCTGCTAAAATTTCTAATTCCTTTGCCCGCTTTTTTGCATCGGTATGATAAATACCCAATGCAATAACAATTCGTTGGGCATTCAGTTTTTTTAATTCCTCCAGGATGTGCTCCTTTTCGGAACGGTTCATTGTTTTTGCCATCATTGGTACGGAAATCTTATACATTGTCATCCCTGCTTTCTATCATTATTTGATACTTTTATTATACTGGATTCTACAAAATATGCAAGACAAATTCTTCTCAAAAAATTGCACTTTTTTCCTGATTTTTGAGAAATAAATGCAATTTTTATTGACAACCCTTTTACTTCTTATTATAATAGAAACCAAGGAGGCGATCGGCATGAATGTCCGTTATCAGACGGAAGAATTAAATCAGGTCATCAGCGACTTTTATCACATCACCGGAATCAATTTAGCAATTCTTGACCGCAATTTTTGCGGAGTAACCGATTCCTCTCTCTATGCAACCGGCTTTTGCAGTCTTGTGCATCAGGAAAAATCTGGAATTTGTGCAGAGAGTGACCGTCTGATTTTAGAGCGGTGCTCGGTTTCTAAAAAACCGGAAATGCATATCTGCCATGCCGGATTGATTGATATTGCCCTGCCGATTCTTTATCAGGATACCATTATGGGCTATATCATCATGGGACAGATGCGCCGGGATATGCCATTTTCGAAAATTGCACCGTTGCTTTCTGCATTTGCGACAGACCAAAAACTGTTCGAGCAGGAATACGAAACCCTTATCTGCTATAACGATGAGCAGGCAATGTCTGCCGCAAGGCTGGCAGTTATGCTGACATCGCACATTTTAACCAAAAATATGATAAAGCCGGACTATGATTATACCACCGAGACAATCATCCGTTATATCAATGAGAACCTTGCAGAAAATCTGAGCATTTCATCCCTTTGTACGGCGCTTAACCTTTCTAAGAATGTTCTGTATGAACAGATCAGTCAGGCATTTGGTTGCACCGTCAACGAATATATCACCGACTGCCGCATCCGGCTTGCAAAGGAAATGCTTCTGCACACGACCGAACCAATCGGCAGTATTTGCGAGCAGACCGGAATCATGAACGATACCTATTTTTGCAGACTGTTCAAGAAAAAAACAGGACTGACACCGCTTCAATACCGCAAACAGATAAAATCCGCCCATTCAGATTGATTTTGCGGATTTCTGATATACAGACGGTGCAATGCCGATGTTTTTCTTGAATTCCCGGCTGAAATGGCTCATATCCGAAAAGCCGGAAAGCTCCGCCGCATCACCGACTGTGTATCCGCTTTTTAACAATTCCTTTGCACGTGCAAGCTTTAAACGGTTTATATACTGAATCGGGGTGCTTCCGTAGCAGTCCCTGAAAATTTTGCGGAAATACTCCGGCGTGATTCTGCATAGTGCAGAAAGCTCGGAAACAGAAAGCAATTCCTCGGTATACCGCTTGTGAATCTGTTCAACTGCCGGTGCGATCAGCTCCTGCTTGCGTTCGGGGACATATGCGGTCTGATACGATTGCCGGAGCAGATATAAAATATGATAAAGCTCTGCACGACATTGCAGTAAAAAGCCGGGCGCTTTTGTTTTCCACAACGTTTCTGCACGTTGAAAGGAGGCAAGAAGCTCCTGTCTTTTTTTTATGTGAAGTATCTGAGGCTCTGTACTGATTTCTTCGGCAATATCAAAATTGATGGCATAGCAACCGCCGGGTACTATACTTTGTACGGAATAAAATGAGCCTTTGGGCAGGTAAATCAAATCGTTTTCTCTGACGGTGATTCGGTTTCCGTCCGAGAACAGATATTCTTTTTCTCCGCCGGTATGCAGAGCAAGCCCGTGTGACGGTCGGTTTTTGTGGATGGCATTTCCTGCTCCCGGCAGAACATAAAGACATAAAAAAAGTTTTAAAACGGTCAAATCCTCTGTTTGGAAAATATTCATTTTTCGGTCACCTCTTCGTTTTTATTATAAACTTTTGTTTTGAAATAGTCAAGTTGTTTTGAAACTGTCATAGACTTTTTTTGAAAAAGAGCTATAATGAAATCAAGGAGGGATTTGATATGTTCCAAACTTTTTCACAAGACAGAAGCTATATAGAAAACAAATTTCACAAAACAGATGAGCCGTTTGATGCCTATCAGCGCATGGCATATCACGGTTATGACTATGACGAGTCTACCGGCTTGACCGATGACGAAATCAAGGAAGGTCTGCGCAGGCTTTCCAAAGAAACCGAAGACTTACCGCATCCGGTCGCAAAGGCAATGGCGGTTCGTTATGTGCTGGAGCATACCAGAATTGATGTGAACGAGCATGACTATTTTGTCGGCTTGTATACCTGGAACCGGGTTTGTGACGAAGTGACATTGGAAAAATGGAAGAGAGAGCTTTTTTCGGAAAATCTTCCCGAGGAAGAAGCTATCATGGAGGATTTCAACGCATCGGGTGCGGTCGGAATCTGGCCGGACTTTGACCATGTAGTACCCGATTGGGATTCGATTATGAAGCTTGGATTTCCGGGACTTCGGGAACGGGCAAGGGAATATCGCAAACAGCACGAAGAAAACGGCACCCTGACCGACCGTCAACGTGCATATTTTGACGGCATAGAAACAGAATACACCGCAATCATTGCGTTTATCGACCGGTTGTATCAATACGCCCTGACCAAAACGCACGAAAAAGCACCCAGATATGCAGCCTGTCTAAAGCACCTGCGTGACGGTGCGCCGACCGATATTTATGAAGCGATGCAATTGATTTATCTTTATTTCATGATATCTGAATCGGTCGACCACTATCAGGTGCGTTCGCTTGGAAACGGATTGGACCATACACTCTATCCGTTTTATCAACGGGATTTGGAAAACGGAACCTATACCCGGGAGGAAATCAGGGAATTTTTAGCATATTTTCTGATGCAATGGTCTGCAATCGGAAACTACTGGGGACAGCCCTTTTATATGGGTGGAACCAATCCGGACGGCAGCTCAAAAATCAATCCGCTTTCCCATGACATTATAGATGTTTATCGGGAGCTGGGGATTTTTAACCCAAAAATTCAGATAAAATACAACCCCGATATGCCGGTGGATTTCCTGAACAAGGTGCTGGACATGGTAAGAAGTGCCTGCGGTGATGTGGTATTCTGTTGCGAACGTGGCATGATGAAAGCCGTCATGAGCTATGGCGGAACCTATGAAGAGGCACTGTCTATGGACATCCGTGGTTGTTACGAGACTGGTGTGCGGGCAAACGAGGTTTCTACAACAAGTGGCTATGTCAACCCCCTAAAAGCAGTCGAGTTTGTTTTTACCGACGGCTATGACCCGGCCATTAAAAAGCAGGTCGGCATCCGTACCGGAGCGGTTGAAAATATGCAGAGCTTTGCAGAGTTCTATACCGCATTTTTAAAACAGTATGAATATCTGGTAGAAACCTCTATCCGGCTCACCAATGCGTTTGAGCAGTATATGGAGGCGATTAACCCATCATCCCTTTATTCGGCAACCGTTACCCAGAGCTTAGAACGTGCCTTTGATGCGTATCAGGGCGGTGTAAAATTCAATAACTGTTGTATGTTAAACTGTGGTTTAGGAACTGCGGTGGATGCCGTGATGGCAGTCAAATATCTGGTTTTTGACCGGAAGGAAACCACACTTGCAGAATTAAAGCAGGCATTAGCCGATAACTGGGAGGGCCATGAGGTTTTAAGAAAAAAGGCGTTGAATTGTCCGCACAAGTTCGGAAACGGCGATGTACAAACCGATTTATATGCAGAGGCAATTTCTAAATTCTTCTGTTCCCGTGTCAACGGTCGGAAAAATGCCCGGGGCGGTGTCTATAAAGCGATTATGCACTCTGCAATGCAGTTTGTATGGCAGGGGAATAAGACCGGAGCAACCCCGGACGGACGGCGTGCCGGAGATGAAATTTCCAAAAACGCTTCTCCTACACCCGGCATGGACCGAAACGGAATCACGGCTCTGTTGCAGTCAGCAATCAGTTTAGTGCCGACCCTGTACCCGGAATCCTTCTGCTTAGATGCCATGCTCCATACACAGACCGTTTCGGGCGAGAAGGGACTGGTCGTGTTAAAATCCATTCTGGATTCTTATTATCTGCAGGACGGCATGAGTCTGCAATTCAATGTTTTTGATACCGAGGTATTAAAGGACGCACAAAAAAATCCGCAGAAATATCCGAACCTGCAGGTTCGAATCTGCGGATGGAACGCTCTCTGGAATACCGTTCCGAAAAAGGAGCAGGATGCATATATCTTGCGTGCGGAAACAATTAGATAAAGGGGATGTTTAAAAATGTACCGACCGTTTGACGGCTTTTCATAAGCATTTACAAGCATTACAAAACGTTTAAACTTGCAAATTATTGTAGAAATCCGCAAAAATGCGGATTTCTCTTTATTTTATACCGTCAAACTACGAATTCAACGAACCACTCGACGTACCCGCGTACGCCATCGGGCAAGGTATTGTGCGTCAGAGAACCGCACAATACTTCGTTTCATTCGTTCTGCACTATTTTTAAAATTCCCCTTAAGTA
>SVJN01000102.1 GCA_015068965.1 Oscillospiraceae bacterium | reverse complement strand
GATACCGGCGATTTGTCTGCAGATGTTAAACTCACCGTTGCTGAAAACCAGGAGGTTGCCGAGGTCAGAGGTTATGTATGGACAAACGGTCAGGCACCGGTTCAGACCATTATCAAATAATTTGTTTTTAACATTCACATTCGCAATGTAACTGTTATGATTTACTCGGATTAAAAACGGATGCCTCCGGCTCCCATACCGACGACGGTCGGGGGCATCCTGTACTTATTAAGAAAGGAACAGTCCCATGAAAAAGAAGCTGTTATCCCTGCTATTATCTGCCTGTATGCTGTCGGCAATGCTTCCGGCATCGGCAGAGGTTTACGAAAACAAAAAAAGTCTGGTAGAATCCTTTGAAGCACTCACCGACTGGAATCCGTCCGGGGAGGCGTTTGTTTCGCAAAATACAGCACTTGTAAAGGATGGGGAAGCATCCTTAGCGGTACAGTATAGCTATGGAAAAACCTATTTTACCCATGCTGATTATAAAAACGGAGGATTTTCCCTGCCCGAAGCAGAGGAAGGCAAAATCCTGACCGGAATCGGAATGTGGGTTTATGCAAACAACGATGCAGATGCATCGGTGGTACTCTACACCAAAAACACCCGATTAGAAACAATGACCGAATCCAAGCCGCAAAGCTTAAACTTTTCCGGCTGGCAATATCTCACCTTTCCGGTCTCGGAGGATACCGAATTTCTTTACCGGATTGGAATTGAATCAGAAAATAACGAAGCTTCCACCGTACTCTTTGATGCGATGGATGCAATTTATACATATACCAATCCAAAAACGCAAGCAATTTCCTGCAATATCTCGGATGGGCAGACCGGAGTTCCGCTCGGCATAACCCCGGTATTCCACTTTACCAACTGGATTGACCGGGAGCAGACCATGACGGCAAATGTTTATCCAAAGCAGGATTTTACCCTTGAGCGTGTCAATGATAAGGAGTATCGGATTGTGTTTGCCAACACACTCTCGTCTCTCCAATATTATTCCGTTTCTCTGCGTGCAACCGACGTGTTTGGACAGACCATGACCAAAAATATCACCTTTCAGACTGCAGAGGCGTACAATGCAACCGTGGTAGAAGGCTTTGAAAATGACCTTGCTTGGATGGCGTTTGCCGCACCGAATGCTGAAACAAATCTTAAAAAGAGCAGTACCCAAAAGGTGGGCGGTAGTTATTCCATGCAGTATAACTACTCCTATGAAAGAGGGGAGTACGGTCTGGTTTCTACCACGTGGAACCAGGGCGGACTTGCAATCCCGAATTCCTCGGCATACAAGTATTTCGGCTTCTGGGTGTACGGAAACAGCACCGATTTGAAGCTTTCGGTGGATTTAAAATATGGCTCATCAACCCTGAGACCGGATTTTACCACCCTTTCCTTTAACGGCTGGCGTTATATTGAGTACGAAATCGGCGCAATTTCCAATTTGTATCTGTATGAGTTTGTTGTGAAAAAGACCGGCTCTGCCTATGGCGATGTCGGAACCATTTATATCGACGATATCACCGTCAGCACCAATAGCTACTATGATACCGTTGCGGATAACGATTCCATTGCCGGCGACTATGACGACGGCGGGGTACAGCAGGTATTGGCACCGACCTTAGACGAAGTCGATTTAGAACCGGTTCGCCGGGATGCACCGCAAACGGCACAGCTTGGAAACCGGAATCCGTTTTATGCACTAAATTATGAACCGTCCAATTACCTGCCCGATAGCATCAGCGGTGTTTCTATTATGGATGGTGAGTTTGATAGAATTTATCCCGGAATGCGTGGCATTACCTGGGCAACGCCTCTGATGAATGACGGCATGGAGCGAAAAGGAAAACGTACCACCTTTTCTTCCGGCAGGCATTTGAGCGGCGGTACAAACGAATGGATTATGACCGAGCTTGCAAAGCCGGAAACAATCAAGGAAGTGATTCTTTTCCCAAGAAGCCGTGGTGCAGGCTATCCGGTCAACTTTACCATCGAAGTCAGCGACGATGCAAGATTCTGGACAACTGTAAAAACCGTAACCGGGGCAGGCTTCTCCGATGCGGAGAACAAGCCTGAAATGGATCCGGTCAGCTATACCTTCAGTCCGGTCACCTGCCGGTATGTCCGCATCAATGTAAGTCTTTTGTCCACCGACGGCTCCGCCTCTAACTACTATCTGCAGTTGGATGAGGTAGAGGTCATCAATACCGATGGCGAGAATGTCGGCATTTATACCGCAGGTGCAAAAATCACTGCAAGCAATCCTTTGTCCACCAATGCGGTGCAGGATTACGACACCTATATGGACGATATCATCGGTGCAGGTGCAAAATGGGTAAACATCACCATTGCAAGTCCGTACTCTGCCTATATGAACGGAACCCTTGCCGTTTCCGAAAATGAACGGTATAATTTCAAATACTTATCCGACCACGGTGTTGATACCACCGTGCGTATCCGGGGCGATATCCGTTCCAACCTTTCGGATATCGAAACCTATGCAACCAATTTAGGCAATGCCATCTGCGTTTATGTCCGGGAATTAAAGGACTATGTCCATGTATGGCAGATATTCAACGAAGAAAACTTTACCGGCTCAGCAATCTCCGATGAATGGGTGGATGCGTATGTGACCGCAGTCGGCATTATCTCCGATATGGTGAAGAATGTTGACCCGACCGCAAAAATCGAAATAGAAACCGCCCTGATTGACCGTAGCTGGACCAAAAAGGTCTTGGACCGTGGGTTAGGGAAGAAGATTGATGTCATTGGCATCCACGTTTATAAGGAAACCAACGGTGCAGATAACATCATTGAAAATGTCGGAACCTTTATCGAGGACGGACAGCGTTATTTCCCGGTGAATCAGCCCTATTCCACCTATGCGGAGGAGCTGGAGGCATACAAGGAACTGGTTGCAAGCTATGCACCCAAATGTGAGGTCTGGTGTACCGAAATCGCAATCAATACCGGAGGCGGTTCGCAGGATACCACCAATTTAGGTCAGGCAAAATGGCTTGCCCGTGCCTATCTCTATCATCAGATGTGCGGAATCGGTCCGACCTGCTGGTGGCTGCTGCACGCCCATGTGTCGGGCGATACCGAGTGGGGCATCATCGACCAGGAAAGTGTCCGCAAGGATGCCTGGTATGCACTCCGCAATGTTGCCAACACCATGAACAACGACTGGACAGAATGTGCCGATGTAACCGTTTCCATGTCTCCGGCAGATAAAGAAATCATCCGTTGTTACGAAAACGGAGCCGGTGTGTATCAGATTCCGTTCTGGATTTCGGAAAAAATCCGGGATGCCAACACCGGAAGGGCAGTCAGCATCTATCTTTCCGATGTGCCGGTAGAAAATGCAGTTTGTATTGATACCATTACCGGAACGGTGCAGGAGCTTCAGTTCAAGAGCCTTGGTAACATGGTTATCTTTGAAAATATGGTGGCAAGAGACTATCCGCAGATTATCAGAATCAATGCAACCGAAGCTTATCAGCCCTATGTCAATCCGAATGCTGATAAAATGCCGATTGAACCCTGGGCTTCGATGGATGATATTTCCCGAGCCGACATTGTAACCAATACAACCGTAACGGCAGAGCAGAATACCGATGTCCGCTATTTAAGTGAGGGAACCGGTTCTCTGAAGCTTTCCCGCAAGGCATCCGGCACCTATATTATGAATCTGAATCAACCAATCCTTCAAAAAAACGATGAGATTCCGGCAAGACTGGAGGCTTGGGTTTATTCGGAAAATGATAACGGAAGTCTGTGTATTTTGGGAAAGGATACAAACGGAAAAACTGTCAATTACGATTATAAAACCCAATTCTCCGACGGTGCAAGGCGACCGGTAAATGCCGGCTGGCAAAAAATAAGCTTTGACTTGACAAATCTTGCAACAGTTGATATGATTATCTGGAAAAGTGATAAAGCAGACGGCGAAATCTATATCGATGATTTGCGTGTAATTTATACCAAACCGGATGATTGGAAAAAAATTGTCATGGATTCCTGGGATGATTATGAGCATGATTGGATTCCGGTTTTCTATGATATCAGCAAGAATGAGGATGTAACCTATATCAAGGACGGAACTGCTTCTATCCGGATTGATGCGGTAGAGCATGGGGAGGATTACCTCCTGCGGTCACGTTCTTTGCGGGTTCCGGATGTTGGCGGTAAGCTGGTTCCGAAGGTTTCGGGCGAAACCGAAGAAGCCTTTGGTTTCTGGGTTTATAATGTCGATGCAAAGGTCACCTTTGTGGATTCAAAAACCAATGTAAAAATTCCCGTGACAGAACCCGGCTGGCAATATGTAGAATGGAAGCTTGACGGCAGAAGCTGCATTGACCAGCTGATTATGAGCACACAAGAGGCAGGAACCCTTTATGTGGATGCGCTGACGGTACAGTATCACTACATTCCATATACCGTCGATAAAGTCGTAACCGACCAAGAAGCATTATCCGCAACCGTAACCTTTACCAAGGAGGGCGCAAGTACGGATACAGTCCGCATCTATCTTGCTTCCTATAATCAGGACGGCGACCTGATTTGCGTAGACACTGATACAGTAGAGATGAAAAATGAAGAAAACGGCACATTTACAAAAACCGTTTCTGTAACAACAACTGAAACCGTCAACAGCCTGCGTGCGTTTGTATGGAATCAGAACTTAACACCAAAGCAATCATAGCAGAAAGGAAAAGGAAAATGAAAAAAAGAATTGTTCAGGTAGGATTGGGAAGTCGTGCAGAGTGCTATTGGGATGCCCTTGCAAGCACCTTTGCGGACGGTTATGAATTGGTCGGCTTTTGCGACATTAATAAAAAGCGTTGCGAATGGGCAAAGACTCTGCTCAAAAAGCGGTATAATTATCCAGATATCCCGGTTTACGGCTACGATGAGTTTGAAAAAATGATTCAGGAGCAGAAGCCGGAGATTGTGATTGTCACCAGTATTGACAGAACCCATGACGATTATATTGTCAAAGCAATGGATTTAGGTTGTGATGTTGTTTGCGAAAAACCGATGACCACCGATGAAAAGAAGGCAAAAAGAATTTTAGATGCCATAGAACGCACCGGCAGAGATTTGCGTGTGGTATTTAACTGCCGTTATATGCCGCCGATTTCAAAGGCGAAGGAAGTGCTGATGCAGAATGTCATCGGAGATATTAAGCAGGTGCATTTTGAATGGTGCTTAGACACCTCGCACGGTGCGGACTATTTCCGTCGCTGGCACAGAGATAAGCATAACAGCGGAGGCTTATTGGTACATAAATCCACACATCATTTTGATATTGTTAACTTCTTGTTGGATTCAACGCCGGAAACTGTTTTTGCATTCGGTGATTTAAAATTCTACGGCAGAGAAAATGCAGAAAAAAGAGGCGTTACCAAGTTCTATTCCAGAACTCACGGCAGCAAAAATGCCAAGGACGATCCCTTTGCATTCAAAATGGAGGGCGATGAGAATTTAGAAGGTATGTACTTGAATGCAGAATCCGAGGATGGTTATTACCGTGACCAGAGTGTATTCTCAGACGGCATCAGCATTGAGGACACCATGAACCTGTTGCTCCGCTATGAAAACGGCATACAGATGTCCTATTCTCTGAATGCTTATTCGCCGGTAGAGGGATATCATCTGATTATGACCGGAACCCAGGGAAGAATGGAGCTGGAAATGATTGCCGGAACAGCAAGAATCCGTGTATTCCCGATGTTCGGAGAGGTATATGAGGTTCCGTATGAACAGTTAGAGGGTGCACACGGCGGTGCTGATACTATCATTTTAAAGGATATTTTTGCTCCGGACGGAGAAGACCCCTTAAAGAGAGCTGCATCGCATATTGACGGTGTCAAGAGTATCATGATTGGCATTGCGGCAAACAAATCCATCAACACAGGGATGCCGGTCAGAATCCGTGATTTGATTCAATTCTGAGGAGGAAAAGCTTATGCGGTATGTATTTGACCATGATTTACATATCCACTCATATCTTTCGGGATGCTCGGATGACCCCGAGCAAAACCCGCAGAGGATGTTGCAGTATGCAAAGGAATTCGGTTTAAAACAGCTTTGTATCACCGACCATTTCTGGGACGAAAAGGTGCCAGGAGCAGAAAATTCCTACCTGAAAGGGCAGGGAGTGGCACATATCTCCCGGATTAAACCCTTACCGCAAGCAGACGGTATTGAATTCCTCTTCGGCTGTGAAACCGATATGGATCAGAATATGCAGTTGGGTGTTTCAAAGGAAACTATGGATTTGTTGGACTTTATTGTTATCCCGACTACGCATATGCATATGGTAGGCTTTGTTATTTCCGAGGAGGATTGTACCATAGAAGGCAAAGCAAGAGTCTGGGTAGAACGCTTAGAGGCACTTTTAGCAAAGGATCTTCCGTTTCATAAGATAGGCATTGCACATCTGACCTGCTCCTTGATTGATTCATCTTCCAGGGAGAATTATATCAAGGTTCTGAATCTGTTGCGTGAGGAGGACTTGTACCGGGTATTCAAAAAAGCGGCAGAGGTCGGATGCGGCATTGAGTTAAATTCAGATGATATGAGGCTCCGTCCCGGTGAGGAAGAAGCAATCCTTCGGATTTATCGGATTGCAAAAGAATGTGGCTGTAAATTCTATTGCGGAAGTGATGCACATCATCCGGCTACATTGGATGCGGCAAAGGCGATTTATGAACGGGCAATTGATTTGTTAGAGTTGGATGAAAACGATAAGTTTCATATTATAAAAAAATAAAGGAGAAAAAGTAAAATGAACATTGTAAAAAGTAAAGATGCAAAGGCTTTAGGTGTAGCAGCTGCAGAGCTGACTGCTAAAAAAATCAACGAGGCAATTGCAAAAAATGGAAAAGCAAGAATTATTCTTTCTACCGGTGCATCTCAGTTTGAAACCCTGGATGCTTTGGTAAAGAAGGATATCGACTGGTCCAAGGTAGAAATGTTCCACCTGGACGAATATGTAGATATTTCGGTTGAGCATCCGGCAAGCTTCAGAAAGTACCTGACCGAGCGTTTTGTGAACATCGTACACCCCGGCAAGGTTTACTTTGTAGATGGTAACAATCCGGAAAAGACCATCCGTGAATTAACCGCCGCTTTAGAGGAAGCTCCGGTAGATGTCGGCTTAATCGGTATCGGCGAAAACGCACACATTGCATTCAACGATCCTCCGGCAGATTTTGATACCAAGGAATCCTATATCATCGTAACACTTGACGAAAAGTGCCGCAATCAGCAGGTAGGTGAGGGCTGGTTTGCTACCATGGACGATGTTCCCAAGCAGGCAATTTCCATGACTCCGTACCGCATTATGCAATGTAAGACCATCATTTCTGCAGTTCCGCACGCGGTCAAGGCTTATGCAATCAAGGCAACTTTGGAAAACGAAAAGACCAACATGGTTCCGGCAACTCTTTTGAAGGAACACGCAGATTTCAATCTGTTTGTAGACGAAAATTCTGCAAAGGATGCAAATATCTGAATCATATTGTAGGGGCAGATGCGTGCATCCGCCCCTACAAAACTATAGGTGGGATTATATGATTACAAAGATTAAAAACGGAAAACTGATTCTTCCCGATGAAATTTGCATTGGGAAGGATTTATATCTTGAAAATGAACAGATTCGGGCAATTACAACCGAAAAAATGCCCTATGATATCGAAATTGATGCAGGCGGGAATTATGTTTCCCCCGGCTTTATTGATATGCACGTGCATGGCGGTGGCGGTGCCGATTTTATGGACGGTGGCACAGATGCCATTGTCAAAGCGGCAAAGCTTCATCTGATGCATGGAACCACAACCATCCTGCCGACTGCACTATCCTCCTCCATGCCGGTGTTAGAGGAGTTTTTAAAGGATGTCGAAACCGTACAGAAGGAGGCTCTTTCACAAGCCGATATTGCAGGTGTTCACATTGAGGGACCGTATTTTGCGGATGCGCAAAGGGGTGCGCAAAATCCGGATTATATTAAAGCACCCGAGCCGGCAGAGTATCAGTATATGATAGAAAAATACGGTCACATCATTAAGCGGTGGAGCTTTGCACCCGAGCTTCCCGGAAGTGTAGAATTCTGCAAAACATTGGTTGCAAACGGGATTTTACCCTCCTTCGGGCATACCGATGCAATTTACGAGGAGCTTTTGCCGGTGTATGAAGCAGGCTGTCGGATGTTTACGCATTTTTATTCAGGAATGTCCATGCTGACACGTCGGGGACCTTACCGCAAATTGGGTGCGGTGGAATCGGCATATTTGTTAGATGGAACGCAAGTGGAAATCATTGCAGATAACTGCCACCTTCCGCCCGAGCTGTTGCGCCTGATTTTGAAAGGCTTCGGAACAGAACGGGTATCTTTGGTGACCGATGCCATGCGTGGTGCCGGAATGCCGGAGGGAGAATCTGCCTTAGGCAGAATCGGCGAGGAAATGCCCTGCATTATCACAGACGGTGTGGCAATGCTCCCGGATAAAACCTCCTTTGCAGGAAGCGTGGCAACCACAGACCGATTGGTACGAACAATGGTACAAAAAGCAGGTGTGTCCGTTTTGGATGCTATAAGAATGATGAGCGAGAATCCTGCCCGGTTATTAGGCTTATCCCAAAAAGGAAGTATCAAGCCCGGTATGGATGCCGATATTGTGATTTTTGACGAGGCAATTACCGTAAAAACGGTGCTTGCAAAAGGAAAAAAGGTAAATTTATCTTGATAATACGATGAATTTGTTGTATGATAGAGAGGAAGGAGAGAGTGCGTGTGAAAAAACTGTTTGAAAATTTCTATCATCGGCGGTTGAGCGGAAAGCTGGTTATGATTGCAGTTACCGTCACCGTCTGTATCGAACTGGTGCTTTGCAGCATTACCTATTTCGGTACCCGATATATTGCGGTGCAGAATGCGGCATCCCAGTATTCCAGAACCTTAGAGCAGTTGACTGATAAAATCAACGAGCGGCTCTCTCTGACGCTG
>SVJN01000101.1 GCA_015068965.1 Oscillospiraceae bacterium | reverse complement strand
AAAATTATCGTGTACTTTGAACTGATGCAGAGCGGTAAGAAGAAGCAGGACGGTTACTGACGCACAGAAATCTTTGATTTCGTTTTGCGTCGTATGCAACAGCAACCCGACGAGTTACTCTCGCAAAGTCGAGACAACGAGTCGTTGGTTGCCACTGCTTTCGTTACGCCCATGTGCGTTTCCGCTATTAGCGGAAAATTTCGCACGGGCATTAAATTCTTTTCGCTTTATAGGAACGAAGGTTTCCTATAAAGCAATAATCAGGGCAACAAAGGCAAGCACCTCATCCCCTGTATTTTTGAGAGCGTGTCCCTCTCCCGACGGGGTTAATGTGACCATGCCCGGAACTGCCTCAACAACGGCTCCGTTGTCGTTATAAACACCTTTTCCCGAAAGAATAAAATAGGTTTCACTTTCGCCAACGTGCATATGATACTCAACTTCCTCACCCGGTTTTAATTGGATAAAGGAAAAAAGCCTGATTCTCGGATCTGAAGCATCAAAATCCGCCAGATTGGTCATCAGCATTTTTTCCTTGCCGTTATTGTTCTTTTTTATTTCTGTTTTTAATTGTTTTATCCTTTTATACATATAATTTCCCTCGCAACAAAGTATGATTTAAAATAAAGTTTTTTCTTTGTTTTACGAAAATATTGTACCACAAATTGACAAGCACTTCAAGTACTTTGACAAAATTACCATACAAATTTTGCACAAAACACTCGAAGTGCCGTAAATCAATTCTTATTTCACGATATATGGATTACAGAGCGGTACCAAAGATGCAGTATCACTCCAGAGCATCATCTTATCGTCTGCACCCATTGACAGGGTTGTGGTTACAGTTGGATTCACAAATGTAACCGGCTTTGCTTCCACCGCCGAGAGCCGTCCGCCCTCATAATCTGCAAAGACTACCGTGTAGCTTCCATCCTCCGGAATTCCAACGGTAACGGTTAAATTCTGTGTTGTTTCATTCTTGCCGATATGGAAGCTTTTTTCGACTGTTCCGTTATTGGTGCCAACCACACGGCTTGTGCTGAGTTCAAAATCAGAATAGCATTTGCTGAGCGTTCCGTAATTATTTGCAACCACACTGCCGATGCTTGCACCATCCCCGGTAATCTCAAAGCAGGAATCCAGCACACCGACATTGGTTACCGTACCGTCGATGCTTCCGAACAGTCCTGCAACAGCTTGCATACCCATCATATAAAGTCCCGAAACAGTATATCCGTTTCCGTCAAAAAAACCGCTGTATTTTGCATCCTCTGTTCCGATTGGTGTCCATGCACGAAGCTCTTCACCCGACAAATCGCTATTTACGACAATATTGTTTGTAAGCTTTACGTTGATATCGCCGTAGGTTTCATTTTCTTCATTTACCATTTCCGCAAAGCGATAGAGCTGACCGGCATTGGAAATCAAATAGACACTATTTTGCAGAACCGGCTCCTGATAGCCACCGCAACAGTCAAAGATACCTTGAGACACCGTTTCGCCGTAATGCTCTGCTTTATTTAACTCCGCACCGCATTCACACGCATCCCAATGGTGTTTATCATCATAGGCTTCCTCGGTCACATGGTTCTTATAATTGAGCTCGTCAAAGCAGACACTACACATTTCCCAATGCTGGGTATCATCATACTTTACAAGCATTGTGCCATGCTCCGGCTTATATGTGTGAAGAATCCGATTGGCATAAATCGGTGCGGTCTGAGATGCCGCACAGGTGCTATAGCCATAGAAAACCCCGGGTCCGCCTATGGCAGGGATTCCTTCCCCAACCGTTTGTCCCCAGATAAAAACGGCTAAGCCTTTGTTTAACAGATAGGTTACCTCACCCGATGCAAACTGCTCCGCACTCTTATATTCACAATCAGAGATGTAACTGCTTCCGCCGTTTTGCGTGCCTACTACCTTTGCATTATCCGCATAGCACTGTGTCACACTACCCGGCTTTCCACCGTCATCATCCGCACAATCACCGACAATATGCGCCGAACGTGCATGACCGGTAATGGTACAACGATAGGCGATACACCGGCTGATGCTTCCGCCATAGTTACAGCCTGCAATTCCGCCGGCGATTCTTGATGTTGTCAGCACCCTACTGTTTTGCACAAAGCAATCATAAATTTTTCCGCCTTCGAGCACCTGTCCTGCAATTGCTCCGGCACGGCAATCTGCAGTACCTGCATTGAAGGTAAAGTTTTCAATGCCAAGCTTCTTTACCGTACCGCTTAATGTTCCGAACAAGCCGTAGGTTCCGATGCCTTCACCGTTGTCGACCTTTACCTCAAAATTTTTAATAATCTTGCCGTTTCCGTCGAATGTACCCTTATAACCTACATCGGTAATCTCCGAGCTGCCTTCGTGATAGGCATCGGTCTTAAAAATCGGAATCCATTCTCTTCCTTCAAGGTCGAGGTCACAACAAAGAATTGCGTCGGAATACCGGAATGCCTCTGCATAATTTGCAAACCAATATAATTTCCCGATATTATCAATCTGATAGCCGCCAATATCGTAAGTTGCCGGTTCATATTTTCCGCAGGAACAGATTCCGTTTTCCTCGTAGGTACACTTCCAATATACATAGAAGTCTGTATCTTTCGTGAGTGTAACGGTGGTATTTGAAATCGCCGAAGCACTGTCCGCAGAATATCCCCAGCCTGCAAAGCTATGCTTTTCAAATTCTGAGAAGCCTGACGGAAGAGCATCCGGCAGGGTATATCTGCTCCATTCTGTTGTGGTGACAGTTCTTCCTGTTCCGTCATTTGCATGAAGCGTTACCTTGTATTGAACCTGGTCTTTCCAGATTGCTTTTACTGTGGAGGAGCCACTTTGGGTAATCTTGAGATAACTACCATCTGCATATTCTTCCCCCTGATATTCCCAATGCGAAAATTCCATCATATCAGGCGGAGTAATCTGTGTGCGTACCGGCAAAGCGATTTCACTCCCAACCGCAAGCTTGATTTGAGTAACTTCTTCTGTTCTTCCGCCATTGAGGTCATAAGAAAGCATATGATATTCGCTGATATAATATACCCCATTCGGATTTAACCCGGGAACCTCTCTTCCGGCACTATCGGATATCATGTACATACTCTCCATGTTAATGGAGGGCTCTGTAACCGTATTGGGGAATCGGAAAGAAATATTGTCCTCACCGTCTCCCATGCTATAGACTGTCGCCTCACCACCCATATAGTGCAGATCATAATAAGCAGGATTTCTCTCACCTTCGGTCACATGATCAATTCCGCATTGGAAATTACCTCCATAAAAACGCATCTGACCTGCCTGCATCATGAAAAGGCAGAAAAAAGTTCCGGTTTGAAACGTACCTCCGCTGATTTCAACCGTCGCAGTTTGAGAATTACAATCAATGATTCTATAATTCTGCACAAAATAGGTGCCTGCAATGATGTTGAGAAGTGCATCACCATCGACTGAGAACATTGCACCGCTGGACACCGCTTCGATTGCCTCCACTCTTCCGGTCTTGTCCTCGGAAGAGTCTACCATCGTTAGTGCCGAGCTCCCGTTAAGGCGAAAAACTGTCGGGACATTCTGACTTAGCTGGGTGATTTTATGACCTGCTAAATCCAGAGTTATGTTTTTACTGAGTATATGCAATATCGTGTTAATCTCAATATCTGCAATCAGCTTGATATAAATATCAGTATAGGAAAGCAAAACATCCGATAAAACACCGTAATTGGTCATCGCTTCCGGACTATAGCCCCACATAATATTTGCATTCTCCTGCTCCTCACCACCGGTTTCGCCATTGTCATTTTCCGTAATAGATACGGTTGACCAGGTACCGCTGTAGGTTGTCGATGCAGTATCCCTCAGCGTGAGGCAATTTCCTTTGATGGTCGTTGTAGAATATGGGGATGTTTGTGCCTGCGCCATAGAAACGTCATTTTCACTATCCATTGGCATCAGAAAGAATACAAGATTCTGATAGTTTTCAGGTGCATTCACCTTGTAATAGCCATTCTTTGCAGACGGAGTCATGTTAATCCATTCCATTGTCCCCGATTCGGTCCGGAAACGGGCAACAATTCTGAAATTTTCATCCTTCCAGATACCAACAGGATATAAATATAATCTGTTTGAATCTTCAGACGGTGTGGAAGAAGAAGAGCCGCTAATATTAACCTTTGTCCAATGACCTCCCGGATAATCCGGTATATCATCCAGCACAACGCAGTTTAAGCCGTCATCTGCCATAAAAAAATCGGCAGAACGGTACATAATGGTTGACTCATTGTTGATGGAAGTTCCCGGCTGCATCACCTGGAACTGAAACCGCTGACATTCCGGAACCACAGCCGAATAAAATCCCGGCTGCGAGGTTTGTGTCATATTAATCCAGCCGACAGTTTCTCCGCCCGGTGCTTCGTAGTAGACTGTATACCGTCCGCCCGTACTCTTCCATGTTTCACATGGATAAAGATAGATGGTTCTACTCTGGGCAGAAGCTGTGATGGCAAATGCCGGCAATAACCCGAGCATCACCATTAAGGCAAGCAATAAACTCAATAGTTTTTTCGTCTTCAATCGAATCATCCTTTCTTTTTTACGTTTTTGTGTTGTCTAACCTTGCAACAAATTTTGCAAACATTTCTGCGGCAAGCTTCTCACAATCCAGGGATAACACCCGTTCGATTACTTCTTTTTGTTCTGCTTGCGGAATATCATACGCCTTCATTAAAACTTCAAGTGTCAGTCTTATTTTATCCTTCAGCGTAAAATACCGGTCGCAGGGGGATGTGAGTGCCGCAAGCTCAATCCCGCTTGTGATGTTTTCAAGGTTCCGGTAATCCTCCTCGGATAAATCCGGTGTTTTATCACCTAAGAGCTTGTGATTCTTTCTTGCCGCCCAATCCTTGATATAGGTAAAGGTTTCCGGATGACTGTATGCTGAATGATACAAATCCCAAGCCATTTTGTTATTCTCGCAAAGTGCAATCTGTACTGTGATTTCAATCGCATAGGCAAACAAATTGT
This sequence comes from Oscillospiraceae bacterium, assembly GCA_015068965.1. Lineage (GTDB taxonomy): Bacteria > Bacillota > Clostridia > UBA1381 > UBA1381 > RQCD01. The sequence continues at coordinate 4,068 of SVJN01000101.1, read as the reverse complement.
CCTCTGTTTTGTTGGAGGTATCCTCTATGACATCTAAATGATAGTCCATCAGCTCCTCCATCAGCAGACGGAGCAAATCCTCCTTCGCCCGATAATGATAGGTGATTGTTCCCAACCCAAAGCCCGACTCCTCGGCAATCATACGTTGTGTGGTTTTGGAAAAGCCTTTTTTCAGAAACAGACGTGTGGCACACTCCACAATTTTGATTTCGGTCTCTGATAATGGTGTCAGCTTGTCGTGTCGTTCTATAATACTGTTAAGCATGATTTAAACCTCTTTCGTTATTGTATCGTACACGTACTATTATACACCAGTTTTTTGTGTTTGTCAATAGATATATATGGAACAAAATGGCTTCGCCGCAACCGCTCCATAAAATTATCATGTACTTTGAACTGATACAGAGCGGTAAGAAGAAGCATAACGTTTTGTACGCCCATGTGCGTTTCCGCTATTAGCGGAAAATTTCGCACGGGAATTCAATTCTTTTTGCTTTATAGGAACGAAGTTTCCTATAAAGCAAAAAAAATCATCTGACTCCTAAAAGTCAAATGATTTTTATATTATGATTCTGCCCGGACAATATTTTCGTCCGTTTCGGTCTCCTCTGCTTCTGCTTTTTGATTCAACAGCAGAACCTCGACCTCTTCAATTCGATGCTCTTCAATCCGAAGCACATCAATCTGCATTCCGTATGCTTCAAAGGAAAGGGTGGTTCCATCCTCCGGAATTGAGCCAAGCTCTGCCAGAACCAGACCGGCAAAGGTGTTATATTCCTCACACGGAAGCTCTAACTTCAGCTCCTCTGCCACCTGCTCCAAATCTGCTGAGCCGAGCAGACGCCAGCGGTTTTCACCCAACGGAACAATCTCCTCTTCCTCGGTTTCGTCATATTCATTTGCAAGTGTTCCGACAATTTCCTCCAACAAATCAGACATCGTGATGATACCGCTCAAACCGCCGTATTCATCCAGCACCACAACAAAATGGTTCTTGGTCTGTTGCATCTGACGGAACAAATCGTCCGCCTTGACCGTTTCGGGTACAAAGGTCGGTGCACGCAGGATTTCCTGCACATCGGTCACAGAATTATTTCTCAGCATCCGATAAAAGTCACGGCTATTCAATACCCCGACAATATCATCCACCGATTCTCCGCAGACCGGATATATGGAATGATTGGTTTCTGAAATTTTAGTTTCCCATTCCTCTACAGACTCAGCCGACCACAAAATTTCGATATCGGTTCGATGGGTCATAATATCGTAAATCTGGGTATCGTCCAGTTCAAAGATATTATGAATCATTTCCTTTTCCTCCGGGTCGATTGCTCCGCTCTGACTTCCGACATCCACCAGCATCCGGATTTCGTCCTCGGTGACCTCATCCTCCACATCATTGGGATGAATGCCAAAGAAAAACGCAACCAGATCTGAAAGCTTTTTCAGCACCGCTGAAATCGGAAATAAGAGCCACCGCAAGCCTAACATTATGGATGCGTTTGCAAGCACAATCCGCTCCGAATACCGGATTGTAATCCGGCGTGGAAAATAAATCCCGAAGCAGGAGAGTACCAAAAGCAAAATCAGTTCTCCAATCACAATCCGAAGCACCGGGGATGCCACCCACTCCGGCGGATAGCAAGCGACCACAACAGCCGCGGCAATTTCTGCAGTTAAAATCAATTTTCTGACCGTATCATTGATTTGCTTGGCACGGGAGAATAATAAGGAAATCTTTTCCTTTGCCTCTTCCCCTGCGTGTTTTATGAGCTTTGCCTCACTTACGTGCGTTAAAGCGTGCTGTACACAACGCAGATAGATAACCACCAACGTCAACAATACGATCACCGATAATCGGGCAGGAAGCGAATCCAAAACCATCATCCTTTCATCATAAACATTTTACATTTTGCATTTACCGGAACGGTTCAACACAAGCCGTTCCCTACAGGCATTTTATCAGAATTCTTACGACTTGTCAACTGTCTGATTCCGGTAAAAGCCCATTTTTTTCAGTATTTTCAAAATTCTTACACCGGACGGAAGCAAAATGACTTCTTCCGCACTCATAATCTGCATTCCGAACACCAGCGAGAAATAAACCACGACCGCTACACCGATTGCACCAATGACACCGATAAGGTTCACCGGAACCAATAGCATAATCAGCCGATAACTGCCCCATGCAGAAAGTCCCATAATACCGGCAGAAAGCAACGGCTTTCCGATATATTTTTTCAGATTAAGCCGGACCCCGGTGTTCTTATAAAGTACCGTAAAGCCATAACTGAAAGAAATTACCTGACACGCGATCGAGCTGATGGGGGCACCGTAGATATTGATACCCGGCTGACGAATCAGAATCATATTTAAAATCACCTTGGCAATACAACCCATCAACAGTCCGGTTGCCGGTGCGTATATCTTTCCGATGCCCTGCAGGGAGCCGGAAATCGTCTGGTTGAGTGCAATGAAAATGAGTGCAATTGCACTGATTTGCAACAGGTCAGAACCACTCGGCGTATTGAAATAAATCAGCTGATAAATTGGCTTCGCAAGGGTAATATATCCAACCGCACACGGGAAGATAATCAGAATTGAAATCAAAAAGGAATAGGAGATTTTTCCTCTTGCTTCCTTTTTATCCCCCACCGCCAACGCACCTGCAATGGACGGCACTAAAACAGTCGCAAATGCAATGTTCATGGCAATCGGCAGATTTAAAAGGGTATCGCTTTTCCCCAATTCACCAGAAAGTCGGATTGCCTCCTTGGTCAACTGCTCCATCGTTGGATTCATGACCGCCGGCATATTGCCGTAAGCCGGAATCATTTCGGAAAATGCAAGCTGGATTCCACGGGTAATGGTTGCCGTATCCACAATCCGGTTGACCGCCGCAATGATACCGCCCAATGAAATCGGTACCGAAATCATCAGAATGGTTCTGCAAAGCTTTGCAAACGGAATGGTGATGGTTTCCCCACTGCTTTTTTCCAGATTGGTTTTGATTTTCTGTTTGTTTTTCCGGTAGAAGAATAAAAGATAGATAAAGCTCAGAACCGTAGCAAGGGTTGTAGCAACGTTTGCACCGGTTGCTAAGTAATACGCCTTCATATCATCATCCCGATAGAAGGTGAGCTGTGCCATACCCCATACAATCGCAATGGTCAGAATACACTTAAACACCTGCTCCAACACCTGAGAGGTACTGGTTGCCTTCATATCACTCATTCCGACAAAGTACCCCCGAATGACCGCCGACAGGCACACAAACAAAATTGAAGGAGAAAGTGCCATCAGCACATATTTTGCACCGTCCGCCTGCTCCATGCTCAACACATTGGAAACAATAAAATCCGCCCCAAAGAATAACAGCGCGGAACACAGCAAACCGATTCCCAAAAATAACAGCATTGAGGTACGGAAAATCCGATGCGCTCCCTGATAGTCCCCTAAAGCATTCCGCTCCGAGGTCATTTTGGAAATTGCATTCGGAATCCCGACCGAGGAAATCGCCAAAAGCAGGGTATACACCTGAAAACCTGCATTGTAATAGCCGTTTCCGGAATTTCCAAACCCCGGGACATTCATAATTACCATCCGGTAAACCAGTCCCAACAGCTTTACGGCAATCTGCGAAAATAAAATAATCGCCACATTGACCATAAATGACTGTTTTCTTGATTCTTTCATCTGTAAAAATCCTTTCTCTGCTATATATAATCGTTTAAAAACATATTCACATCTTTATATTATAGACCGAATCGGACGGATAATCAAGTAAAATCTGTAATTTTTATCAAAATACTCCAAATCTGCCGCTATAATTAAATTTTTTTGCATCAATATAGGGGCTGTTTAAAAAGTCAGTCCAACTCCCAAGGGGAGGTTTAAAAATAGTGCAGAACAAACGAAACGAAGTCTTGTGTGGTTTTTGCATCGCACAAGACCTTGCCCGACGGCGTACGCGGGTACGTCGAGCGGTTCGTTGAATTTGTAGTTTGACGGCATAAAATAAAGAGGAATCCGCATTTTGCGGATTCCTACAATGAATTGCAAGTTGAA
>SVJN01000100.1 GCA_015068965.1 Oscillospiraceae bacterium | reverse complement strand
CTGAAATTTAAGCCTTTTTGCTACGAACAAACTTCGCCACTCGGCGTACCTCTGTACGCCGTCGGGTAACCCAAAACAAGGAAAATCCTTGTTTTGGCTCAGTTTGTTTGTTCTGAAGCATTTTTTTCTATCCCCAAAAAGCTGGGGGGTAAAAAACTCGTTTTTTACACCCCTATTATCTTTATGCTGTGTTTTTTTTGAATAACAAAATCGTTTGCTTAATCTGTCAGGATAGCTTGTGCTTCGTCTTGGTCGATATAACCGCAATCAACCAGACAGGCAACTACCTTTTCCTGCCGTTTGTGTGCAAGGTCGGGGTTGACCTTGGGGGAGTAGACAGACGGTGCATTCGGAACTCCGGCAAGAAGAGTTGCCTCATAACTGTTCAATTCAGACGGTTTTTTAGAAAAATATCCTTGCGAGGCATCGTAGATATTGTAGTAACCGCTTCCGTAATAAATGCCGTTAAAGTAGAATTCTAAAATATCCTCCTTAGAGTAATTTTTTTCTAAATCAAATGATAGAAAAATCTCGGCAATTTTACGTTCCAGCGTGTTATCTAATGGAAAATAAAGATTTTTTGCGAGCTGTTGTGTGATGGTGCTACCGCCCTCAACCAGCTCTTTTTCTTTGATATCCCGGAGGATTGCCCGGGCAGTACCAATGAAGTCAAAGCCGTTATGCAAAAAGAAACGACGGTCTTCTGCCGCAATAACCGCATTGACATAAATTTCCGGCACCTCAGAAAAAACCGTATAATGCTCCTGTGCTTTCAATTCTGCAATCCGGTCAGAAAGAGGTGTTTCTTTTACCGTATCACGGTATTTGAAATATCCGTTCAGAACCGGAGCACTAAAAAGTGCCGCCGCAACAATCAAAAGAAGAAAAATAATCCGCAGTAACCGTTTCATCATTCTCACCATCCTTGATTTTAGTATATCATGGGGCGGTCAAAAAGTCAATGTTACTGCGGAATGTAAAGCTGATATTTTCTTCGGTATTCATTTCCGTCCTTTATGACGGCGCTTTTGTTTTTCTCTAAAAAGGTGATGATTTGATGCGTATCAATCCGGATGTTGTCTACATGAATTCCAATAAAAAGATGTGGCATACTTGCACACTTGCAGTTGGTTTTTTTGAGATAACCGATTACATCTCCGGCAAGAACAACAGAGCCTTCCTGCAGAGGATTCTGCGAAAATGTGTCTGGAGATAGGTGTACATAGTCATAATAACGTTTTTGATCAAAGCTCCGGATGCCGAGTTGTTGACCGCCGCAGTTGTCCGGGGTGATTTTTTCTATTGTTCCGCCCTCAATCGCAATGATGGGTGTGCCGTCGTTGCAAAATAGCCGGTGTCCGGAGGACTTTGGGTTGTTATCGTGAAAATATCGGAATCCTTCAGCGATCGGGAAGAACGCCCGCAAGCCGTAGCCTGCATTCCAGAGGGGTGAATCTGAGTCAATCGGGTTTTTGCTTTGGCGGTAAAATGGTCCGGCATAAGCTTTGAGGACAGAAGAAAAAGTCTCATAGTAATCTGGAGAGAATTTCAGGGTTTCCATGCTTTCGCCATTTGTAAAACGATTGCGGATGGCTTGCAAATCACTTTTTTGATAGCCGGAAAAATCATTCCCATATGTTGCGGCAAGGAATGCAAGCAGAGAAATCCAATCGACCGGGGTATCGGTATTCTGACTTTCGATATCGAATTGCAATGCATCCGTAAGCGCTTGGTGCGGTATATGGACTGTTTTTTGTCGGGGGATGGACGGTACTGCGGTACAGCTCGCCACAAAGGCGGCAATGACTGCAACAAATAATGAAATCAGACGGTGAAAGCAACTGGACATAAAATCCCCCCCTCTGTTATTGCTATGTGAGGGGAGGTGTCTGTAGAACGGTTATTTTGTGTGATTCGTGTTCCAGAGCTTTTGTATCAGTTCTTCGGTCAGGAGCGGATTTGTCTCCTCAATCAAAAATACGGAATCCGCTTCTTCCTGAAAGTATGCCGAAAATGCTTCGTGCTCGCAGGCAGGGAGGTAGAACATACTGTCAATGATTGGTTGGTTTTTTTCATAGAAATAAAGTTTTGTCCGGAGCGGTAGCCTTTGGGTAGGTTGTCGGAGAAACTGCCGACATAATAAAGCGCATCCTTTACGTGGTAGAATACATTGTTCCGGATTGTGATATCATTTTCCGGACATTCGATGACGTACACCAGAAGATGTACACCCCTGCGGTCAGGGCGGACTTTGTGAGACCATCCATAGCCGGAGAATAAGCATACATTGTTTTCGAAATAGCAATTGAAAAAGCCGGTATTTGCATATCCGCCCTTGGACCAGATTTCAAAGGACTGCTCACAATGATAAATGATATTATCTGAACAGAGGATGTTTTTCCAACCTTTTGTCACCCGGTCTCCCTGCATGGTAAAGGCAACATCATAAATATCATAAAGTCGGTTCCCGGTGATGGTTATATTCTCGGAATCCGACCAGATTTCGATGCCGTTTCCGTAGCGGGTGGTCTGATACCAATGGTCTGCGAGCCAGGAACCGCCCAATTCATGTAATTCACAATCAGAAATTGTAACGTCCGAAGCAGACCCGCGGATTCCGTGCCCTCCGGAACCAACAATATCCAGCCCCGAGATTTGCATTCCGTCCGATAGAACAATGGAACAGATGTTGCAGGCAATCCGGATATCGGTTGCGATGCAGGAGGGATTTTCAGGAGAGTAAACATATAAGAAGGTATCATCCGAATAAAAATCCCATTGATAATGAAGCTGTTCCAATAAAAAGAGCTTTCTTCCGTAAATGACACCGTCAGCCTTGATAAAGCCGACATTTGCATCCGGACTGGTCAGATTTCCGGTATAACCTTTTTGGTCGGTCAGATTAATACGCCAGATGTTTGGAGTGGTTTGCTCCCAACTGTCTGTTCCGGTCACAAGCTTGTATTGGCTGATGACAGGACGGGCACCTTCTCCGTATGCTTCGTAGACTGTTTTCCCGGTACCGCCTTCTGGTAGCTTGATTTGTCCGTAGAAGGTATCTCCCCGACGGAACCGGATGGTGTCGCCACGCCTGATTGTGGCATTCACCTTCTGAATGCTTGCCCATGCACGCTCCGGTGTCTGTCCGTCGTTTGCATCTGAGCCTTGGTTGCTTATGTAGTAAATCATAATTTTACTCTCCTTTGTACCGTTCTTTTTGCCATTTTCCGCTTCGCCATCGGAAATAAGTAACAATTGCCCGAATCCATTCGTCTACGGCAAGACCAATCCAGCAGCCGATTAAGCCTAAATTGCATTTGATTGCAAGAAAGTAGGAAAGACCGATGCTGAAAATCCAGCAGGAGCAAATCAGGATGATAAGGCTGAACAACACATCCCCGGTTGCCCGGAGTGCATACTCATATACCTGGCTGACCGCCCGGGCCTGCTCTACCAGTAAATCAATCAAAAAAATGCCTAATGCCAGGGTAATAATTTGCTGATTCTGCGTGAATTGTGCAAGAAGCGGTTTTCTTAACAGAATCACGGTAAGTGATATTAAGAAATTTATAAAGACTGTAATTTTTACAAGCTGTGCATTCAATTGCTTTGCGTGTTCGTATTTTCCTGCGCCGTAAAGCCTGCCCACTAAAAGTGCATTGGCGTTGCCGGCACTGAGACTGAACAAAAAAACGTAGGAAAGAATATTGGCATAATACACCTTTGCAGAAAGTGCATAAGCTCCAATCAATGCAATAAAGGAGGTTGTTACAGTCTGCGAAAAAGTAAAGGATATGCTGGAAAGTCCGGATGGAATGCCAATCCCTAAAATTTTTGAGATATACCCAAAGAGTCCTTTGCGAACCGGAAAAATCGGAATCCGGGTTTTGAAAAGCAGGAATGCCGATAACAATAATCCGACAACTTGGCTGATAACACAAGCACTTGCTACACCGGCAACCCCGGTAACCGGTGTATTGCCGGGAAAGTGTATCACAAAAACCGTCAGCAACAGATTGATAAGGTTGGTAATCAAACCGACTATAATCGTATACTTCGGATAACCGTAGCACCGGAGTGTTGCAAGTAAAATAGAAGAAAGACAAGGAAATATCAGAAACAGTACCCGTATTTTAAAATATAGAATTGCTTCTTCTAAGATTTTTCCGCTTAAATTCATTGTCAGCATTAATTTTTCGCCGGAAAGGTACAGAATCGGTGAAAGCACCAAAGAAATCAGGACGCCGAGCAGGAGTGCAGAAAAGACGGTTTCTCCTGCGGATTTCTTTCGCTCTGCGCCGATAAAATTGCTCACGACAACGGTTGAGCCGGTAGCAATCACCGAAAAGAAAATGGTAATCACCGTGACCAATCCGGTTGCCGCACCGACTGCCGCAACAGAATCCTCGGAATAACCGCTCAGTACAATCGTGTTGACAGTACCGAGCAGTTGATTCATAATATTTTCAAATAAAATCGGGAAAAGCAGGGAAAACAGACAAAGTGTTCCCTGCGATGTAGTTACCCGAAAAAGATTTTTGTCAAATGCCATGATCTTTTTCATATTCCTTCCTTTCTTGGTCTTTTAGTACCTGCTCCCGGTATTCAGAGGGGGAAATACCCTCAATCGTTTTAAAATACCGGCTGAAATAGTATAAATCCCGGAATCCGGTTTTTTCTGCAATTTCTCCGAGTGTCTGGTCAGTTGATAGCATCATGGATTTTGCAGTGTTGATACGCAGGATGTTCCGGTAGCGGATGATACTGTAGCCCATCTGTTTTTTAAAAATCCGGTTTGCGTAGTCGAAATTAATCAGTAACGCCTTTTCGATGTCCTGACTGTCAAAGGGCAGGAGATAGTTTTCCCGGATATAGTCGGTAATGCGTCGCACGGTATGATAAACCCGCCCCCTTCTTCCGGTTTGTGTACCGCCTTCAATCGCTGTGGATTCAATTCGCATCAATATCCCGGCGACCGTGTTGGAAATATTCATTCGGCGTTGCAGGTCGTTGTTTTCATAGGTGATGATATTGTTTTCCAGCGTGTTGACCAGATAATCTAAAAAACCTTTGCTGACCTGTGTTTTCTGCTTGAGCAGAACACGCATATAGCGATATCCTTGTGTTCCGTAGACATTTGTTTTCCAGAAATCGGTCTTATTCTGTTGAACTGCCTGCACGTAGTCCTGCTCGCTCAGGTGTAGCTCGGTGCAGGCATCTGTTTCAAAATGGATGTAGAAAAACTCACAGTTGGTAGAACGCACCGGTTTTTGGAATCGGTTTCGGTCAAAAAGATAAATGTCGCCGGGAACCAATGTGATGACCTCATCATCCATCAAAAGCTCCAGATGTCCGTCGAGAATGATGTAGAGAATATATTCCGAAACCCGACGGCTGCAGTGCAGACGGGGAACAATCAGATTTTCCCGGTTCAACATACTGATTTGCAGAATGTGGTTAAAATCAATTTCAAAGCATTTCATGTGTTTACTCCCATATTTAATCATATTTTCTATATAATCACAATGTATATTTTAAACTTTTATTTGCACAAAAGCGACTTTTAAAGTAATCATAACGCAATTACCTTTGTGTGTCAATGTTTTTGTAAATAAAAAGATGTTATTTGTAAAAAGCGGTTCTTCTTACAATAACATCTTTATTCTGATTCGGTTCCGTCAATCAGATATTCATAGGAAGTGTTGAATAATTGGCGCAATGCCTGTAGTTCAAAATCGGTCACATATCTTTTGTTTGTTTCAATACGGGTAATTACATTTTTATCCATATCAATTCCAAGTAATTGCCGTTCACGAGCTAAGTCTCTTTGAGAAAGATTTGCTTGTGTGCGAAGGATTTTTAAACGTTCGCCAATTAGATTTTTGCCGTTTGCATTGATTCTTTGTTTCATAAAACCATCCAATCATTTATTTGTCTCATTTTTGCAACTATTATATTGATTTTACTATATTTTATGATATAATCGGTTGTAAAAATGAGACAAAAATAAATTTTGGGAGGGAAAAGATGAATATTAAACTGGAACTTTTAGCAAAAACTATATCGGAGGTTATTGAGCAGAGATTGGATTGTCTGGAAATTGATGTTGACCAGATAGTGCAAACAACCGCTATTTCAGCATTAGCAGAGATTCAAGAGGTTATTCAAAATTCCTTGATAGATGATTTTACTGCAATGGAAGAAACTGTATGTATTTTTGAAAAATATCATCTTGACTTTGGAATAAGGCATGATTTTTGTTGAAAAAAGCGATACTTTAATTACGCCAAACGGGTATTGTAAAAATTTCAGAGATTGAAAATATCTAAAATCTGTGTAAATAAAAAGCAAACCAAAATGCCGCATATTGTCGGAATCAATGCCGAAAGTAATGTCCATTTCCAACTGCCGGTTTCTTTGCGGATGGTCAGAAGTGTAGTTGCACAAGGCCAATGCATCAGCGAAAAGAGCATGACATTGATTGCGGTTACCCAAGTCCAGCCGTTTGCAGAAAACAATTCCCTCATTTGCGTTAGGCTCTCCAGCTCCAAAAGACTGCCTGCTCCGAGATATGTCATCAGAATAATCGGAATCACAATTTCGTTTGCCGGCATCCCGAGCAGAAAAGCGAGCAGAATGACACCGTCTAAGCCGATTATTTTTGCAAAGGGATCAAGAATAGTACTGCAATGTGTAAGGAGTATTGTATTGCCGATTGAGATATTTGCAAAAAGCCAGATGAACAACCCGGCTGGAGCGGCAAATGCCACAGAACGTCCCAGAACAAATAAGGTTCGGTCAAGCACTGAGCGGAGGATAATTCTGCTAATGTGTGGGCGACGGTAGGGTGGTAGCTCTAAGGTAAAAGAGGAAGGCTGACCTTTTAAAAATGTTTTAGAAAGCAATGCCGAAACCAAAAAGGTCATCATAATCCCAAATAACACCACTCCGGTCAGAACCAATGCTCCCAAAAAGGGTTGAAACGGTGCGGTGACAGTATAGGTAATAAACATAGAAATCATCGCAATCAAAGTCGGAAACCGTCCATTGCAGGGAACAAAGCAGTTGGTCAGTGCCGCAATCAGTCGTTCTCTCGGGGAATCGATAATCCGGCAGCCAACAATGCCGGCAGCATTACAGCCGAAGCCCATGCACATGGTCAAGGCCTGCTTTCCGCAGGCAGAGCATTTAGAAAAAGTGTGGTCGAGATTAAATGCAATTCTCGGGAGGTATCCCAGGTCTTCCAGCAGAGTAAATAGCGGAAAGAAAATTGCCATAGGTGGAAGCATCACCGCAATCACCCAGGAAACAACCCGATAAACACCAAAAATCAATGGTTCGTAAAAAAGTGCCGGAACTCCGAGGTCAACAAAAAATGTCAGGAGGATATGTTGCCCTTTTGCAAAAAGATTGGACAAAAGTGCAGAGGGATAATTTGCGCCCGAAATAGTAATCCAGAAAACAATGCCCAGTAATAATAGCATAATCGGGATTCCGGTCAGGCGGCTGGTTAAAATCCGGTCTATCATCCGGTCCTTTTTTTGATAATATTCATTATAATAGGAAACAACTCCGCAACAAATCTCTTCGGCACACAGAATCAGGCAGGAAACAATGTTGTCCCGGAGCTGTTCCTTGCTGATATCATGCTTTGCCAGAATCACATTTGCCAGGCGGAGCGCTTCGCAGACTTTTTCATCCTCGAACGGATTGTTGGGAAGATGTTTGAGGATACTCTCTAAAAAGCTTTCGTTTTCCTCCAACAACCGCAGGGCAAGCCAACGTGGATTTTTAAAATACTTTTGTAATGCCGGGGTCAGAACCGCAAGTGCTTCTTCGATTGGGGCGGTATACGATGGTTGCAAAACAGAATTTTCTTGCGTTGTATCGGATAATTTCTCCATGCAGGAAATTAGTTGATTCATTCCTTTGCCGTTACGGGCGCTGGTGCCGATGACCGGAACACCAAGCTTTGCGGATAACTGCTCCAGATCAATATGTATTGATTTCTTTTCTGCCTCATCCATCAGATTGACGCACACAATAACATTGGGTGTGATTTCGATGGTCTGCAAAACCAGGTTCAGATTCCGTTCCAAACAAGTGGCATCACAGACGACAATCACACCGTCTGATTCTCCGAAGCAGATAAAATCCCGGGCAATCTCCTCTTCTTTAGAATGAGCGGATAAAGAGTAAGTTCCCGGAATGTCTACCATAATATAGTCCCGGTTCTTATATGTAAACATTCCCGTTGCATTACTCACAGTTTTTCCTGCCCAGTTGCCGGTGTGCTGGCGAAGTCCGGTCAAGGCATTAAACACGGTACTCTTTCCGACGTTGGGATTTCCGGCAAGGGCAAAAATCCGGTCACACTCTGAATGCTTCTGTATTACAATGCCGCGGTCAAGTGCGTTGATTCCAACCGATTCAGAAGTCAGCCCCATAAAATCCCTCCTTCGTTTTCAAACAGGATAATCCGGTCGGTGTCCTCCTTGCGCAAAGCGATGACAGCACCGCGGATAAAAAAAGCAATCGGACTTCCGGAAGGATTTTTAAAAAGACATTTGATTTTTGTGCCTTCAATCAATCCGATGTCTTGCAATCTGCGACGAAGACCGCCGGTGATGCAGAGCTTTTTCACCCGGGCGCATTTGCCGACCGGGAGCTTTGTCAGACAATATGTATCATCTTTCATTCAGATCACTCCATCACAATTTGATTTAAAGAAACTTTGTTTCTACTATTTATAATATTGGAAAAAAAGAATTGTGTTCCTGATTGTAAATGGTAAAAAATATGTATAAAAGGTTTAAAATCCGGAGAAACTTTGTGCAGAAACGGCAAAAAAGAAAAAAATGAAAAAAAGTGTTGACAAAGAGAATGGAGTGTGGTATTATAATCAAGTCGCCTGTTGAGGCGGACACAACAGAATAAAAGGTTTGAAAAACTTTTTAAAAAAAATTAAAAAAAGTGCTTGACAAACCGGAAATGTTGTGATATACTAAATAAGCTCTCTAACGAGAGGCTGTCCGAGAGGACAAAGATTGTACATTGAAAAATAAACAGTGCAGAGTTCTTGTCAGTGAACTAATGTTCACAATAAACTATGAGTTTTTTATGACAGAAATTCGGAAAACAAATTTTACGAAACAAAGTCAGTGGTAC
>SVJN01000099.1 GCA_015068965.1 Oscillospiraceae bacterium | reverse complement strand
TTAAACGGTTCATGTTGTCATAGCTGTATGCTACCGATGTGTAGGATTCTGCATCATTTACGGCATTGTTCTGATTCTTTGCTAAAATCAGATTGGATGCGGCATCGTAGTAGCTTTTCTGTTTTGACGTTATGCCGTCTGCAAAGGGGAAGTCGGTCTGAATCAGACGGTCTAACGCATCATAGGTGTAGGTTGTGGTGTTGCCCTTTGCATCGGTCTGACTCTTTTTCCGTCCGGTCATGTCGTAGGAGAAGGCTTGCACGTTGGACAATTCATCCGTGACGGTGAGGACATTTCCGGCGTAATCGTAGGTGTAGGTTGTGATGTTGCCGAGCGGGTCGGTTTGTGTTAGCGGTCTACCGGCATAATCATAGGTTGCAGAGGTGGTGTGTGTGACGGTGCCGGAGGAGAAAGCTTGAGACAGAATTTCATCATACGCATTAAAGGTATCTGTTGCAATTGCTGTGACAGTACCATCCTGTGCTGTTGTGACCTTTTTTCGTGTTCCGTTTGTGGAACTAAGGGTATAGGTATAGTTTTCTGTATATTGCAAGCTGTCAGCTTCATCCAGTACCTGTTTTTGAATAAGGCGGTCAAGAACATCATAAGAATATTGTTCTGATAAAAACAGATTACTATCCTGATAGATTTTTACGGAAAGCGGACGGAGAGCGGCATCATAGGTGTATGCCTCTAAAGTATCCCAATTCTCATTATTCTTTTGGTACTTTCCAAGAATGTTTCCGACTGCATCGTATTGGATTTTGATTTGTTTTCCTGCTTCGTCAGTTGCGGTAGTTGTCAAATTGGTAATGTCATAGGAGTAAGTACGCTTTGCTCCGTTGGGGAGTGTGATTTCCAGCGGACGATGTACAGCATCATAGGAAATGGTACTGTGGTTTCCATTTGGGTCAATTTGTTCTATCGGATTGCCGTGCATATCGTAGATATAGGTTGCACTGACATCCGGCAGAGTATTTCCGTCTGCATCCTTTAGGCCTGTGACAGTGTTGGTGACAGTGTGGGTGCCGTTTTCGTCAGCATAGGAATGTAACAAGCAAGTTGTTTCGTCGTTTTCGTCCAACACTCCGTCATTATTGGTATCCCCAATCCATTGCAATTCTTTGATAACCCGTCCGGAATTATCATATTCGTATTTAGTTTGTGCTTTTAGCATATTGTTTTGAATGACACGGGCATACTCTACCGAAAGCTTATCATTCAAGGTTGTTTCGATAGAATATTCCCCATTCTTTCCGGATTGATAGGTTGTTACCCTGGGAATTCCTGTCAGACGGTCATCCCTTGTGTGATATGTATATTTTACAAATTGCTTTCCGTCATTGGTAGAGGAAATTGTTGCCGGGTACAGTGATTGGTAGCTGGCTGTGGTGGTTTTTGACAATCCGGAATCAGAGTAAATGATACTGGTTGGATTAAATTTGGAGTCATAGGTTGTCCTGATGTTAGAATATGGCTTTTGCGTTGTTGTCCCTGTTGGAGAGGTGACTTGACTGGTACATAAGCCATCTGCATTATACTTTTGAATGGTAATTGCTCCGGTTCCTTGGTTTGTTCCGGTAATTGTAATATTCTCGCTTGTGTTGGTTAGGGTATAGCTTTGGTGTGCAATCCTCTGATTCCCGGATAGTGTATAGGCATCTTCTACTGCATATACACCGTGACGGACGGAACTTGAATCTCCTTTCGGATAGATTCTCTTATATTGATAATGTGATTCTGCACCGCTTGGATGAATAATTCGTTCGATGTTATAGGATGAATGTTGATATACCGGATGGCCTGTCGGATACAAAAAGTCATTCAACGAACCGCTGGATGCGGATACGAAATCACACGAAATCAGAAGTTCTGTCTGGCGGGAATCATAGATGGTTTCTTCTCCTGCCGGATTGATTACAGTCAAACGGATGATTTCTTTGCCTTTAATCGGACTATTGTTGTTGAGGGTTTCGGCAGGAAGTGTTTCGGTCTGATACTGGATTGTTTGTTCTGCCTGCTTTGTTTCATCGTAATAGGAAATGCCGCTTGAACTAATGTTGATTTCTTTTCCGTAGGTGTCAATGATTTTTGTTACTTTGTTTGAACTATCCAGAATATATTGAATCAGATTTCCGTAGCTATCGCTAACTGCAACGGGGTATAGTTTTTGTGTTCTGGAAGGTTTGGCAGTTGTTGAAAAGGTTGGAGTAATCAAATAGTATGTTAGTCCGGAGTTGTCGTAAACTGCAAAATTATATTCTAATTCTGTGCCAGGGATAGTTTGCATTCCGAAAAAACGCTCCATTGTCAGGTAGTTGTTGTCTTCCGGATAAAAAGAGGAGGTATATTGGTATGTTGCTGTTTCTCCGATTGTAACTCGTGTGAATGTATCATATCCGCTAAAGGTATGTATGCCGCCATATATGTCCTGAAAAGAACTGATATAATCGTATTGATAAACCGTTGTCGTATTACTTCTTTCGTTTTTGATATAATTATATCCGTAGATTCTTGCTTGAGGAAATAAAAGGCTCCAGCCATTTCCGACCATATCTATATCATTTAAGGAGGTTCTGTAGTCTAAAGAATAACGGGATAGTACTCGTACTTTGACAATTGAGTAGTCTGTGCTGATAGGCTCTAAGTGAATGGAGGTATCAGAAGGTTCGCAACGTTTGTTATAAATCTGTGTGGCAGGATAAAAAGAAACATCAGAACCGGAACAGGTACCTTCTTGCTTTTTACTTGGATATTCTGAAATATCAATTCCATTAGACATATAACAATAAAAGTCATCAACCGTTGGAAATACAATTCTGTGTATGTTTCCTGAGTCAGTGTCTAAAAAATCGAAAGAATAAAAAGCATGTATGTATATTCCGCTGTCAGTGTCTCGATATAAATTATAGATGTCGTCAAAATGCTGATTATCATGTCGACGTTTTATAACAACATCCAAACCGTTTTTTCCAGGGAGATGGAGGTCTGTTTCTTCGATAATCAGTCTGTTTGTGTTTCCTTCAATTCTGGCACCATCTTTTCTTTGCAAGGTTGGTGAGAAAAATGAAGAACCATAAGCATCACCAAATACTTTTGACCAACTGACATAATAATTATTTGTTTCGGTAATGTCAGCATAGGTGGATATTTCGCTTTCTCCAAAGCTTGGCCAGTCTTCGTAGTCTCCTTCTAAAAAATCATCCGGAAGTCCGGTTAATTCTTCTGTATGAATAATTGGCTCGTATTCAGGGAGTTCTTCTTCGGAAGTGTCTAATTCGTAGGGGACACCTTCTTCGATGATTGTAAAATCATTTTCTGGCAATGCAGAATCAGAATTTTCTGCAAAAATAACGATTTGTGGACACAAAAGTGTCAGAATTAAAAATAAGCTCAAAAATCTTTTTCTCATGTTGCTCTCTCCTTTTTTAGTTTGCTGTTAAATTCAGTTCGGTTGTTCCGCCATTTTCTGTCATGAATCGGAATTGAAAAATATTTAAAATACCACTCCATACCTTTGTGTTGTCAACAGATATGTTACATGGCTTGAATATTATTGTTCCCGGTTCATGCTGCAGAATGCGGACATTTCCCTTTTGCCCGGTCTGAAGATTTGTTCCGGGGAAGGCACCGAACAGATTTACAACTTCGATTTGTGTGTCATCATATGTAAGTGTGTAAATTCTGTTTTCCGGATTTTTCAATTGATTTGCCCGTGCAGTGATCCGGAAAATATCATCAGAATCTTTTTCTATCGTGATATTGCCGGATAATTCTGGTGGTGTTTGCAAAATCGTTTCTGCGCCCTGTGCATTCAGGTAAAATGAGATATTTGGCACAAGATTCGGAATCGTCGCAGAAATGGTTTTTGTTCCGGTAATGCTTGTGCTTTTATTGAATGTTACATCAGTACTCTCTGCCTGTGCATTGATTGTCACATTGTTTGCCGTGGTAACAGTACCGGAAAATGAGACAAGCAGGGTGGAGGAATCAATTGTCAGGCTCATTGTGGTGAGTGTCTGTTCTGCATTTGTACAGATTAGCGTAATCGTATAGGTTTTTGGAACAATCAGATTTGGTAGCTGATAATTCATCTGATATTCGCCGTCTGCGGCAGTAATGGTGTCATTTGCAAGTGTTGTGCCGTCGGTAGTGTTTTGAATTTCGATTGTGACTGTTTTCCCTTCGTCACAGCTAAGTGTGCCAACGATGCTTGGAGTATAGTTTTCAATGCGTGCTTCAATTTGTGCGTTGATAAATTCGTTGACTACCTGCGTGGGCAGGGCGGTGTAGGTGAGTGTTCCGGAAAAAGTCTCTGCTCCTGTATCTGAACCAATTTTATAGGGGTACTGTCCGGGCTGAATGTGCTCGGGCATCAGGAAATCAAAACAGAAATTTCCAGAAGTATCGGTCGGTAGTTGGTTGATGTAGAGAATGTTTTCCGGGTCTCCGACCAGGATGGTTGCTTGTTTTTGGGTATTTACCTCGCTGATTTGTCCGGATACACGGATGCCCTCGGTTGTCATTTCTGATGTAACCGTGATTTCCGGCTGTGCCGAAACGGTAGATACCGTTGATAGTATCAGAAATGTACTAACCAGAATTTTGATGTTTTTCTTCATGTTTTTCATCCTTTCTTTTGTTTATATTAAAATGTTACAGGATGCCACGGAAAATGTCAATGGGTGTAAAATGTAACCTTTTGTAAGGTTTTGTCGAGAATTGTCGTAATATAGAAAATAAGCCCGCTATTTTATTTTTTCTTCGTTAAGAATTATGTTTTTGCCTGAAAAATTGTGATTTTTTCAGAAAAGAGAGATTTCGTGATAATTTCCTATTGTTTTTCTGGAAAAAGTGTGATAAAATGAAACCGTATGTAAACGAATTGGTACAGGGAGGGATTTCATGAACGCCGCATACGTATATTTACAGCTATACCGATTATTTGACCGTTCCACACCGGCAAAGTCAGATTGTGGGATTTTGTGCGACAGTGCCTGCTGCAAGGGGGATGACAGCGGAATGTATCTTTTCCCGGGGGAACAGTGTGTTTATGATTTACTGCAGCCGGAGTGGGTACAGATTGAGGAATCGGATTTCTTCTATGAGCATAACGGAAAGAAAAGAAATGTCCCGATTGCATTCTGTAACGGTCGGTGCGACCGCTATCAGCGACCGCTTGCCTGCAGAATTTTTCCGCTGACTCCGTTTTTAGAGGAGGATGGCACACTCTCCATTATCATTGATCCGAGAGCGAAATCTCTTTGTCCGCTGGCAGAAAATTGGGAGCTTTCTGACTTTGAGGAAAAGTTTATTACAAATATTAAAAAGGCGTTTCATATATTATTAAAGAACGGAGAATTCCGCTCATTTATGCGTGCATATTCCGATTATTTATCGGAATTTCGCAGATTTTTTTAAGGTGAAGGGTGAATAAAATGGCAAGAAGAGCAAAAAAAGCAGAAAAGAAAAAGCTGAACCGGAAAAAACTGCTGATTGGAATCGGTGCGGCAATTGTGCTTTTGGCGGTGGTATTTCTTTGTGCAGGAATGCTGCTTCCGAAGGATTGTGTTGCAAACAATGTTTATGTCGGCGAGGTTTCCTTGTCCGGCATGACAATGGAGGAAGCAGAAGCGGCAATTGCAAAGGCGGATATCGCATTAGACCAGCCGTTGGGCATTACCTCGGCAGGGCATAGCCTGACCATCAAGCCGGAGGAGATTTCTTTGATTCCGGATGTAAAGGCTACGGCAGAGCGGGCATATTCGATTGGAAAATCGAACAATTGGATTAAGAATTCCCTGACCTTTTTCCGTCTGCTTTTTACAAAAGAGAAGATTTACTGTGTACCGGCGGTAGACGAAGAGGAATTAGGAAATATTCTCTATGCGTTTGGTGCAACCTTTAACGGTGAGTATAGTGATTATCAGATTGAGATTGGTACCAATGAAATGGTGCTGATTCCCGGCAAGCTGGGACAGAATCCGGATACACAAGCGGCAAGAGCGCAGATTTTAGAAAGTGTGGAAAACGGCATTTTTGAGCCGATTGAAATCACGCTGGAAAAAACAGAACCTCTGCAGATTACCGAGGAAGAGCTTCGTGCAAAAACGGCAGAGGCAAAGGATGCAGCCTTTGAATATGAGGGGAATGAGGTTAGGATTTTAGAGCATACCGTCGGATTGGAAATTACCGATGCACAGCTTGCAGAAAAAATTGCAAATTTCAATCTCGGTCATGAGGTACGGATTGAAGCAAAGACCGTTCAACCGTCGGTGACAGCAGATGCGTTGCGTGCAAAGCTCTTTAATACCACCCTGGCAAGCTATTCCACGACTTATTCCACCAAGACAGTCAACCGTGCGGCGAATGTAGCATTGGCGGCAAGCAAGATTGACGGCGTTGTGTTAGAGCCGGGTGAGGTGTTCTCCTATAATGAAACCATCGGAGACACAACCCTTGCAAATGGCTATAAGGTGGCAACGATTTTTGAAAACGGAAAGACCTCCGAGGGCGTGGGCGGCGGTATCTGTCAGGTCAGCACCACACTCTATTCTGCGGTGCTTTATGCCGATTTGAAGGTGGTAGAACGCAGAAATCATTCCCTGACCGTGGCATATGCGCCAAAAGGTCAGGATGCGACCGTTTCTTACGGTGCAATTGATTTTAAATTCAAGAACGATACCGATTATCCGGTCAAGATAGTATCCAAAACCGGAGGCGGAAAGGTGACGGTATCCCTGGTAGGAACCAAACGTGAGGTTGACCGCAAGGTGGAATTGACGCACACAGTTGTTTCCTCTACGGCACCAACCGTGGTGGAGGTTCCGGACCCGACCTTACCGTTGGATACCAAGAAGGTGATTTCCAGCGGAAAAACCGGTTATGTGGTAACAACGGTTAAGACGGTGTATGAAAACGGCGAAAAGGTAAGCTCAGAGCAGATTACCAAAAGTACCTATAAAATGGTACCGACCGAAATGGCAGTCGGAACCATGCCTGCGGCAGAAACGGCAGAGCCGACTTCTGTTCCGACCGATGCAACGGTGACCGATGCACCGGCGACAGAAAAGCCGACCGAAACCAAAAAGCCGGAAACCACAGAAAAACCGGCAACCACCGAGAAACCGGAGGTAAGTGAAAAGCCGGTAGCAACCGAGAAGCCGGTGGCAACCGAAAAACCGGAAGAACCGGAGGAAACCAAAAAACCGACCAGACCGGGAGCAAATCCGACAGAGGCACCCGAAATTGCAGAATAACAGAGCGAAAAAGAATGCTGAAATCATTACGGCATTCTTTTTTCATACAAAATTGTATAGAACAGACAAAAAATGGATAAACTCCCGATAAATGAAAAAAACGGGGCGAAGGCTCCGGAGGAGGAGTTTACAATGAAAAATACAACAAAGCAGGTGCTGATATTAGACCATGTTGCCTCGCCCTATGTACACCAGGCAATTCTGATTTTAAAGAACTACGACCCGTCCTTAGAGGAGGATGTCATCCGGGAGGCGGAGCAGATTGTGTCCCGGTACTTGAGCCGACACACCTTGCTTTCCGGAAAAAAAGCAAAGCCGGTGCTGCCGTGGATTCTTGCCGCAACCACTTGTCTGAGCTTGGGTGGGATTTATCTGCTTTGCCGGATATTGGCGTAGTATAGCTTGACAAGAAAAAAGAAAAATTATATAATGTAAGGGGGAGTGTAAAAAACTCGTTTTTTTACACCCCCTGCTTTTTGGGGATAGGAAAAAATGCTTCAGAACGAACAAACTGAGCCAAAACAAGGATTTTCTTTGTTTTGGGTTACCCGACGGCGTACGTGGGTACGCCGAGTGGCGAAGTTTGTTCGTAGCAAAAAGGTTTAAATTTTAGAAAAATCGAATAAAATGAAATTTTTCATCCCAATGAAAAACATTTTATAGATTATAAATTGTCTGTATTGCATATTATTATCACCTTTTTGCGTTCTGGACTTTTTTTACATCCCCTGGTCTTTTACATTATTTTTTTGAGGTGTTAATATGAGTGAATTGCTTTTTATAGGAACCGGTGCGGCGGATTGGGATATCAACAATAAAACAGAGGATTTCAGACGTTTTTCCTCGGCGTTGTTAAACGGAGAAATGATGCTCGATTGCGGACCGCACATTTTTGATTATGCAACTGATTTTGCGTGTGAGGATTTGTACGACGGTGTAGCCTATATTTTGCTTTCACACACGCATGGCGACCATTTTAAAAAGGAGTCGGTGCTTTCGCTTGCAAACCGGCAGAAAATCTGTGTGCTTTGTGACGGACACAAAAAAGAACTGATTGGGGAGCATGAGAATATTACATATATTGAATTGGAGCCGTTTGTGGACGTGACGGTCGGGGGCTACACAATCACACCGCTTCTGGCAAATCACATGATGGTGATAGACGGCAATCACTATGCGTTTCACTTTATCATCAAAACTCCGGACGGAAAAACCTTGTTCTATGGCTTGGACGGTGCGTGGTTTTTGTGTCCGTCCTGGGCAAGAATGTGTCAGGAAACGTATGATGTGATGCTATTCGATGCAACCGTCGGAGATAGCGATGACTGGCGGTTATTTGAGCATAACACCGTCCCGATGCTCCGGATGATGCTCACCGGAATTAAGGAAAAGGAGCTGTTAAAGCCGGAGGGAAAATATGTTGCGGCACATCTTGCAAGAACCTTACATCCGTCCAGAGGGGAAACTGAAAAGGTTTTTGCAGAATGCGGTATGGTGACGGCATATGACGGTATGAAAATAGAGTTCTGAGAACAAAGCGGCTTCGCCGCAACCGCTCCATAAAATTATCGTGTACTTTGAACTGATGCAGAGCGGTAAGAAGAAGCAGGTCGCTTTGTTACGCCCATGTGCGTTTCCGCCATTGGCGGAAATTTTCGCACGGGCATTCAATTCTTTTTACTTTATAGGAACGAAGTTTCCTATAAAGTAAAAAAAGAGACTGTTGTGCGAAATGCTTTATGTATATTCCTTCAAAATTGTAGGGGCGGATGCCCACATCCGACCGAATGACGGGGCGATGTAGGCATCGCCCCCTACAAAAATGAATTTTTATACATAATGTGCATTCAACACAATAGCCTCTTTTTATATTACTTTCTTTGGTACGTTATCACAATTAGCAGGGCTTACAACCGCAGTCTGGCTGTTTTCCCGTCTGGATATCATCGGGGAATTCGCACCGTTC
>SVJN01000098.1 GCA_015068965.1 Oscillospiraceae bacterium | reverse complement strand
CTGTCCCTCTACGGTGTCCGAAACATGGCCGGAGGCAACCACCGTCAGACGGTTTCCGGTCTCCTGTTCAATTTTTAAAACCTCATCGTAAACTGTTTTTTGCAGTTTGATTCTCTCCTCTAAACTCAGAAAGAAAATTTCGCTTGATTGACAGTTGGAAAAAATGCCGTCGCATCCGTTTTCGGCATACCAGCGTACATACTTTCTTGCGGTTTCATAGTCTACACTTCCATCCGCCTTGTAGGGGGTAATCATAGTCGGATAGGATCCGACACGGTAAGTTTTTTTCATACTTTTCGTTCCTTTTTTATACTATTTTTTGTCGTAGATATTCAAGCCATATTTTCAATATGTTTTTTGCATTTAACCCATAAAAATCAATTAACAAATCAATTTTCTATCCTCACCATCACCGATGCGAATCATATTAAGCTCTCTTTTTGACGGATTCCACACTGCAATATCAAGCTTTATTCCTATTTCGCTTTCTTCATTCTGCGTCAAACAAGTTGCTGTGGTAACAACCTGATGGCACGGTAACGGATTCCTGTAACCATCCTTTTCTTCACCGGGAAGCCAAAAAGAATCCTCATGTGTATGACCGCTGAGGCATGCAACAAGCTTTGTGTCGGGACGATTGTCATATTCTTTTATAATTTCTACCGCCTCGTCAATATCTTCTATCAAACCGCAAAGAGCTGAAGCATAGGATACCCTTGCTTCGCTGCCGGTCCATACCTCTCGTGTTGATTCCATATCCCCCGTATATTTATAAAAGAATGGTACATGAGAAAGAATAATTACATCTTTATCGGTATTTAATGCGGTTTCTTTCATCCACATAAGCTGTTTTTTTCCAAATCCCCATATTGGTGTTGGCATTTCGCTTTCAACATCGGAATCATGCGGAAGAGAAAGAATTACAAGTCTCGTATTTGCCTTTTCATAATCAATATAATAATAGCAACCGCTATCATCATAAACCGCCATCGTATTGCCATATCTGCCTCTTACAATGCTATTCCAAAAATCAGGATTAAAGAAGTCTGTTCCGGGAGCATCGTGGTTTCCGTTAACATTGATCACAGGATGCTTTGTTGCTGCATACACCGCACCAAACACTCTTTCAAAGCGAGCCTTTAAGTCATCATTGGTGATATGCAGATTCCGTCCGAGCATCCCAAAATTATCGCCAAGGTTTATCGTGGCATCGTAGTCGATATGATCTGTTATAAGTTCCAATACCGGAATAAGTTTTTTCATATGCATATGGTCAATATCCTCGGTATGCAAATCAGTAAATATAGGAAATACAAGCGAATCCTCTGTAATGAAATGTTCAAGCTTTTCTTTCGCCTCTTCTATAGATGCAGTAACTTTTTCTACATAATGATACATTTTCTCTTTCTCCTTTTCTGAATTTTTCGATACATTTACTATGATTTTTCCAAGTTGTTGACAAAATTTTGTCGATATGCAAGCCTCTCTGCATCAGCAACATATCAAGCATTTATGACCTATCAAAAGCTCGCAAGAGATTGATATCAACAATTTCATGCTTTGTCTGAAATCATCTTATCACAAGCAAGAAAAAAAGACAATTCCCCAAAGGCACTTCTTTTTATAAATTTGACACTTTTTTCTTGCAATTTCTGCAGGATATGGTACAATAAAAAAGGAGGTAATGGCTATGATTTTATCCAACTACAACCAGACAATTGCAAACAAGCTAATCAAGCTTTCGATTCCGGACATCACCGACCCTTTTCCCATCCGGATTTTATGGCTTCGTTCGGTGACCGGTGTAAAAAAATCCATCAGTATGCGGGAACATCAGCACTCCTTTTTTGAGGTACATCTGCTTCTTTCAGGCGATACAGAATATTCCGACCATAAAAAAAAGACCTACCATGTTTGTGCCGGAGAGGGAATCCTCTTTCCGCCGGGTGTTGTGCACACTGTCTGTTCCTATTCCGAGCAGATGATAAAGCTTTGTCTTGCCTTTTCAACAGAGGAAGAAACACCCCTTTCCCTGCTTTTAAAAAAAGGAACACATTCCTTTTCGATTGATGAAAAAATGCGGATATGTTTAGAATCAATTTTAGCAGAAGCCGAGCGGATGCGAACCTTTTCGATTCCTCTATTAAAGAACAGTATTTTTGAGCTGATTTGCAGAATTTTTCGCTCTGCTGATTGTAACGAGCAGGCTCCGGACCTCTCTCTACCCGAAACCGACCTTCGGATTATGGCAGTCCGGCAATATATCAAAGACAATCCGAATGCGTTTTTAACCTGTCAGGATGTAGCGCAATACTGCCATTTTAACGTAAAATACCTGAATCGTATCTTTAAAGAAAACACCGGCATGACCTTGCTTTCCTACATTCATCAGCAAAAAATCCTGCAGGCGCAGGAGCTTTTGGAGCATACTACCCTATCCCTTGACGAAATCAGCACCCGGCTCGGCTTTGCGAATGAGTACTATTTTAACAGCTTTTTCCGACGTGTCAGCGGAATCACACCCGGTGCATACCGCCTGATGATTCAATAACCGGACATTTTTCCGAAAAAATTGTCCGTCTGGTGAATTGACTTTTCTTTTAGAATATGTCATAATAATAAAAAAATCAGGAGGCTGATTTTTATGTATGTCAATATTGATATCAATTCTGTTGTAACACCTTTTTTAACCCGAATTGCAAAGCAGGAAACTGTAACAAAGGAAGCTTTGTATCCATTTGTAGACATCTATGCAAACACGCATGTAACCGACTTGTTATTTAATATTTTCGACCAATACTCGGCAACCGATTCTAAGCATTGGACAACCTATCGGGAAAAGTATCTGCAAAAAATAGAAAATAATTTGCCGGTAGATTACACCAAAGAATTTGAGGGAATTTACATCCTGAATCAGAAATATCGTTTAGACCCCTTTGCAGTCTGGATCAACCGTTGCCAGGACATCGGCATCAATCCGTGGATTTCAATCCGGATGAATGACTGTCACTGTCCGGATGAGGATACTTGCTGGTTGAGAAGTGATTTCTTCTATGAAGCACAGGAAAAGGGATGGATGCTTGGGGATGCCTACGGATATTACCGCAAGTGCTTCAACTATAAGATTCCGCAGGTCAGAGAAAAAATGCTTGCTTATATCGAAGAACAGTTGTTCCGTTATGACGTTTATGGCATTGATCTTGATTTCATGCGGGAAATTTTCTGCTTTGACTATTTAAAAGAAAATATGGATGAATGCGTTCTGATTATGAACGATTTCATGCGTTCGGTAAAGGAAATCTCAAAACGCGCAGAAGCTCACCACAAGCACGAAATCAAAATTGCAGTACGCCTCACCCGGGACATAGAACAAAGCCTTGCATTTGGCTTTGATGCACGCACCTGGGCAAAAGAACAGCTTGTTGATGTTATCATCCCATCTCCCCGGTTTCGTTCCAGCGACAGTGATATGCCGATTCCTACATGGAAAACCGAACTTCCCGGAATTTCGGTGTGTGCAGGAATCGAAATGCTGGTTTCTTTCGTAAACGGTTTAAAATTTACAACCGCCGAGATTGTCCGTGGTCTTTGTGCAAAATATTTATCCGACGGTGCAGATGGAATTTATTTATTTAACTACTTTGTTGACCCCGGTGAATCAGGAAAATTTGAAAAAGAAATGACCGTGTTCAACACCTGCGGAAGCTTGGAACAAATGCAAAAGCTCCCGATGCGTTATGTTCTGATTGAGCAGGAGTCGGATATGTGTCCGGCGGGCTTTACACCGTGGCAACCACTCCCGTTAACTGTGGATGAAAAAGAAACAAAACTTTTTTTAAAAACCGCAGAAATCCCTGCCGGAAAATGCGTTTATTTGATTGTCGGGTTTTCTGTAGGCTCGCCCAAAACAACAAAAATCCGATTAAACGGAGACCTCTGTACCGATTACAAGAGGATTTCGCTTGATTTGTCAGATTGCATGGAAACACCGCAACCGACAAACTATATATCTCCCGATACCCTCTGTTATGCGTTTAAACCCGATACTGTACATCCGGACGGTCGCTTTGAACTTTCCTTTTCTTCTTCTGAGCCTGCAAAAATAGAGTGGATTGAAATTACTATGTTTTAATAAAACGAAGGGATGAAAATGCTTTTTAACATTTCAATCCCTTCTTTTTTTACTGCTCATTTGCAATCATATTCAAAAGATTCTGTTTTGCCCAGACTGCATATTCTGCCCATTCTGTCGGGACGATGAAAGCATCCGGATTTCCGTTGCAGATTGCTTCATATTTTTCCAAGGTATGATTATGCTGCATATGGTTTCCAAGAAAAATATCAACCGGCTCCTTCTTTAACCGCTCCATTGCAGCAAGGAAATTCTCACGGCAGTCATAGGAAAGTCCATACGCATCCAAAAACTCCCGACACATGGTATTGATTCCCATTCCGCCATGCAGACCGGCACGCACCGTTCGGGTTCCGTCGGTGACATCAAAAAAATAGGACATCGCTCCCGGAGTGTGTCCCGGGGTTGCAACGCATTGGATTTCGGTATTTCCCAAAGAGATTTTATCCCCATCTGACAAAAGCACATCCGCCTCAAACGGAATCAGTTGCATTCCCAGCTCCTTTGCATAACTCAAATCCAGTACACCGTTCACATAGTCCCGATCCAACGCACCCAAAAAGGTCTTTGCCCCCGTCATCCGTACCAGCGCCGCAGTTGCGCCCACATGGTCGATATGCCCGTGTGTATGTACGATATATTTTAAATCCTGCGGATTCAAGCCAAGCTGATACATATGCTGCAGAACCAGATATAAGGATTCCTGATAACCGGAATCCAGCATAATCAAGCCCGCTCCGGTATCTATGATATGCGTCGATGCCGGCTCGGTTCCGACAAAATAAAGATTTCCCCAAATCCGAAATGGTGTCACATCCCCATTCCACGGTGTATCCAACAGACTCATCTTGTTTCCTCCTCTAAATTCAACCATCTGCTCTCTTTCTCGGTCAGTACAGTGTTCATTGCCACGATATTCTGTTCCGCCTGCGCTTGATTGACAGGACTCGATAATGCAAACACCTCAAAATCCTGATTGTAAATCCACGCCATTGCAATCTGCGCCACCGTCAGCTTTTTCTCCTCTGCTAACAGCTCGCACCGACGCAGACGTTCGATATTCCGCTCACAATAGTAGCCAATGATGCCCGGCTCATCCATTATCTTTTTTGCCTCCTCCGGATTTTTTGCAGAAAACGCACCCGAAAACAGACCTCTTGCCAGACTGGAATAGGCAAACACCGGCATCCCCTGCGTTTGGTACCAAGCTCTTGCAGCTTTGTTTTCTGTTCCCGAAATTGTTATGCAACCGTCACCGAATTTTGCATCACACCGCCAGGGGTCGGCAATCTGCTCCGCCAAACCGAAATTCGGACTGGAGACCGTAAACGGCTCGTAATGATGCTTTTCGGCATATTCATTTGCCTCCTCAATCCGCTCATGCGTCCAGTTAGAACCACCGAATACCTTGATTTTCCCCTCCTGATACAGACGGTTCATCGCCTCTACAATTTCTGCGACCGGGGTTTGTTTATTATCCCGGTGGAGCATATAGATGTCGATGCAATCTGTCTGCAGTTTTTTCAAGGAATCATGTGCATCTGATAAAATATCAAAGCCGGTCACACGGTGCCTCCATTGGTTGGGATGTGCGCATTTGGTTATGACCGCACATCGCTCCCGGATGCCACGCTCCTGCATCCATTTTCCTAAGATTTCTTCGCCATAGTGCGCCGCACAGTCAAAGGTGTTGATACCGCAAGCATACATCTCATCGAGCAGAGCATATGCCGCCTGCACCTCTTTCTCTCCTGCCTCCGCAGAAACTGCTGCAAACAGCTTCGGGGTTGCTGTTCCAAAAACAAGCTTTGATATATCTTTATCGAGTCCTTTTATTCTTGAATACTTCATAAGAATACTCCTATTATCTTAATCCTAATTCCTTTTCTATTCTTTCAACAGATTCCATTGTTTCATCCAAAATTTCAACATACCCTACTTCTTTACATTTTGCCAACTTTTCCATTTCAATTTCGCCAGGATAATAAATTTTGTCACATCCGTCTGCCTTTTTAGAGTTCTTGATTTCATCAATCATTGAATCAACTCTCTTTTTGTATTCTTCAGGATTTCCAAGCTTTGAAATATCAAGTGCCATAAAGAAATGTCCTACATTACCCCCACAATTTTCATCTGTATTCCATGCATGAACATTTTTTGTCATAGCTGCTCCTGACAAAGTTGCCGCCAATGTTTCTACCATCATAGCAAGACCGTAACCCTTGTATCCACCAAACGGCAAAAGTGTTCCGCCTTTTTCATATTCACCAGGATCTGTTGTAGGTTTTCCATCTTTATCAATAATCCATCCCTCAGGAAGTTTTTTGCCCTCTTTATCCATCTGAACAACCTTTCTGTCAGAGGTATAGCTCATAGCAATATCATACACGATTTTTCCATACTTATTTGCTGGGAATGCGTAAGAGAATGGGTTGTTACCAATTGTCTTTTCGCCACTGCCTGTTGCTGCAATAAGAATATCGCCATTACTCATAGACATACCAACCATGTCATTATCAGCACACATAGATGTGTAATATCCTGCAGCACCAAAATGATGACTACCCCTTACATTAACAATACCTACTCCTGTTTTCTTTGCTTTTTCCATAGCAAGTTTCATAGCTTTATATGAAATAACGATACCAAGGTTGTCCTTACCATCCATTGAAGTCCACGATGGGCTATCATAAGCTACTTCATAATTTCCATCAGTCTTAATCCCGCCACTTCTGATGCAATTTATGTATCTTTCAAGACGCATAAAACCATGCGTGAAAACACCTCTTAATTCTGTTTCCAAAAGAACCTCTGTTATAATTTTGGCATCATCAGTACTAACTCCGACTTTTTCAAATGCCGCTATTGATCTGTTTCTTATATCTTCAATCTGTACTCTCATATTAATTCACTCCGTTCACAATATTTGTAGGGTTACCATCAAGGTATGCTTTCAGATTATCAAGTGAGTAATCAATCAGTCTTTGTCTGCATTCAACCGCTGCCCAGCTGATATGCGGTGTTATATAGCAATTTTTTGCCGATAATAAGGGATTATCCATACTGATAGGCTCGTCACGCACCGCATCCAGACCTGCGGCATACACCTTACCGCTATTTAATGCCTCCGCCAGGTCTTCTTCTACAATCAACGCACCACGGCTGTTATTTATAATAATTACTCCATCTTTCATTTTTGCAATCGTATCTTTATTAATGATATTCTCTGTCTCAGGAAATAGTGGACAATGAAGTGCAATTACATCTGAATTCGCAAGAAGTGTATCTAAATCAGTATACTTACAATTTTCATTTTCAAGAGCATCATTCTTATATGAATCGTATGCAAGGACTTTCATTCCGAAAGCCTGTGCAACCTTTGATGTAATCTGACCTATTCTGCCAAGACCTACAATTCCTATCGTCTTATTTTCAAGTTCAATCGATGAATAATCCCAGAAGCACCAATCATTTGCGTTGTTTCTTCTGCCCTTTCTGACCTCCTGGTCATGATAGCCGACATGGTTGGTAATTTCCAGAAGCAGGGCAATTGCGTGCTGACCGATTGCTTCTGTTCCGTAGGACGGAACATTAGAAACCGGAATCCCCAGCTCTTTGGCACCCACCACATCCACCGTGTTATAGCCGGTTGCAATGACCGAAATAAATTTTACATTCGGGCATTTTTCAAGCTCCTTTTTGGTTACAACCGTTTTATTCAAAAATACAATTTCCGCATCCCCGATTCGCTCTGCCACCTCTTCGGGAAGGGTGCGTTCATATTTGGTGACCTCTCCATAATCGGAGAAGGCACTCCAGTCAATTTCGCCCGGATTTTCTCTGGGATGGTCTAAAATTACAATTTTCATTATCTGATTCCTTTCAAAACCTTCATTTCTTCCCGATAGCCACGCAAAAAGAAATCCTTGTCGCTCCCCGTCCACAAAACATTACAGCCCATATCCCGGTATTTTTGTGCCAATACTTCATCATCACAGAAAATACCACATGATTTCCCATAGGAATTAGAAATATCAAAAATCCTCTGGATGGATTCTATCATAATCGGACTTTTGATATCCTTCGGCGTGCCGACCATGACCGATAAATCATAAGGGCCAATCATGACTGCGCTGATGTACTCCCCATATTCCTCAAGCATTTTCGGGAGCATTTCAATCCCCTTGGGAGATTCAATCTGTGGCATTAAAAAACGTGTCTTTCCAAATTCGGAAAACGCCTCACCCGGTCGGAACTGACCGTGACCGCCCATGCCCTTTCTGCCTTGCGGTGCAAACAGTAACGCATCCACCGCCGTTTTTAACTGCTCCAGGCTCTCGGTTCTCGGAATCATAACACCGTCCGCCCCCATGTCGATTGCCTTTGCAATCAGGTGATACTCACTATCCTGCGCACGCACAAGGGCAGGCAAGCCCATCAGACGGCAAACCTGCAACAATTCCACCACATTCTGCGTATCAAAGACACCATGCTCTGCATCAAACAGAATAAAATCCAAATCCTCCTGGTTCATCTGCTCTAAAATAATTGGGTTTTTGAAGATAATCATTGTCGTTCCGATTACCTTTTCCCGATTCTTTAATTTTTCTGCCAGACGTAAATATTTGTCCATTGTTCCACCTCTTTTATTTTTTTTTGCAACCGATTGCAATTTTTATTATTATACACCCTTTTTCAATAAATGTCAACACAAAAATGAGGCTGTTGCACAAAACATTTCATGCAACAGCCTCATCAAAGCTTTTAGAGCAATTCTACGGTATAAATTTTTCCTTTTCCGACAACGACTTCAATGCTGCCGTTTTCTGTGTGCAGCGTCTCTCTTACCTTACCGTCGAGTCTTACCGACTGTGCCGTTTTAAACTCAAAGGAGGTATTGATTTTACCCTTGATTTCATGGTCGGTCGGGTTATAGACACGAATCAGAACGGTATCGTTATCTGACTTGGTTACAGAGCTTAAAATCAGGTTATCTGCATCAATGGACACAAAGCTCTGCTCGGTTTCAAACATACCCTCCTGCTTTCCAAGCTGGCAAACCTTCAGCGGTGCATTGAAAGCAAGTGCTTCGTTATAAAGCTTTGCCTCCTCCCACTTACCGGTATGCGGCAGGAATGCGTAGCGGTAGGTAAACTCACGCAAGGACTGACTGCTTTCATCACCCGGATATTCCATCCACAAGCGGTTATCGCAGGCAATCCGCAAGCGGGTTCCACGAACCAAGCCCATCGCAAGGGTCTGGTCATCGCAATCCTCTAAGATTTCATAGTCCTTGGTTGCATCAGTCAGCACGGCAAAGCCGTTTTTCTCATCTGCCAAATCATACCAGAGCTGTGCCGGATGACGTGCCAGCTCGGTTCCACGAACCTCTCCGTCCACCGACGGTCTTACCGGGAATTCGGTAACCATG
>SVJN01000097.1 GCA_015068965.1 Oscillospiraceae bacterium | reverse complement strand
TAGATACTTCTATTATACACGAAATCGGATTTTTAGTCAATGACTTTTTGCTGATTTGAACAAAAGAAGAAAACGAAAGTTTCCTCTTTTGTGCATTGAAAAAGGACGGGCTTTGTGTTATGATGTGAATATAGGAAAAAAACAGGAGGAAATTTCGATGAATCGTAAGCATATATGGGATGTTGTTGTAATCGGTGGCGGCGTGTCTGGTTGTATGGCGGCATTTGCTGCAGCAAAGCAGGGTGCATCCACCCTTTTGATAGAGCAGTACGGATTTTTAGGCGGTGCCTTAACCAATGCAGGAGTTGGTCCGATGATGACCTTTCATGCAGGGGAGCGGCAGGTGGTGACGGGATTGCCGCAGGAGCTGATTGACCGTCTATGTGAGAAAAAAGGATGTATCGGACATATTGAAGATACCATTGGTTACGCATCCTCGGTCACGCCCTTTGATGCCGAGGTGATGAAACGTGTGCTTGACGAAATGGCACATGATTACGGGGTAGAGGTGCTTTTTCATGCCGTCATTTCCGGCGTGAAAAAGGAGCAGGACAGTATCTCGTCGGTATCTGTGGTAACCCGGGGCGGTATGCTTGAAATTGCCGGAAAGATATTGATTGATGCGACGGGAGATGCCGCACTTTCCTTTCTGGCAGGGGCAGATATTTGCCAGGGGAGAGATTCGGACGGACTTTGTCAGCCGATGACCACCAATCTCAAGGTTGCAAATGTTGATATGGAGGCACTCAGAAACGAAATCAAGGCACATCCGGAAAACTTTATCATCCCGGATGTAAGCTCGATAGACCGGACCGAACGCCTTTCGGTTGCCGGCTTTTTCCGGGAGTTTAACCGTGCCAAGGAGGAAGGCATCATAACGACACAGCGGGAGAATGTACTCTTTTTTGAGACGGTGAATCCAGGTGAGGTCATTGTCAATACCACCCGTGTGATTCAGCTTGATCCGGTGAATCCGTGGGATTTGTCTAAGGCGGAGTGCGAGGGCAGAAAGCAGGCAGAGGAGCTGATGCACTTTTTCCGGAGTTCTTGTAAAGGCTTTTCGGATGCGGTGCTGCTTTCTACCGGCGTACAAATCGGCGTGCGTGAATCAAGACGTGTTATGGGTGATTATCTGCTGACCGCAGAGGATTTGCTGTCCTCAAAGCACTTTGAGGATACCGTTGCTCTGGGCGGATATCCGATTGATATCCATAATCCGACCGGCGCACAAACGGCAACCACCCACTTACAACCCGGACAGTTTTATGATATTCCGCTTCGGTCTTTGCTGGTAAAGGGCTTTGATAATCTTATGGTCTGCGGAAGATGCCTTTCTGCAACGCATGAGGCAAGCGCCGCAGTCCGTGTTACCCCAATTGCAATGGCAACCGGACAAGCCGCAGGTGCGGCGGCAGGACTTTCGGCAATGGCAGGAATTCAGGTCAGGGAGCTTGCGTATCAGAAGCTTTTGCAGGCTTTGACGGAGCTTGGTGCGACGTTGCAGTAATGTTTGTATGGAATGCGGATGACTAATGGGGAAATACCCCGGAGGAAAAAAAGATGCTTTGGCTTTTGTAACAAGGTGGAGAATAAGAACGATTGCTACGCAATCTACACCTCACCACCGCCTACGGCGGAGCCTGAAGGTGAATTGCTGACAGGCAAGAGAGACCACCCTGGGGTGCTCCTCAAGGAGAAGCCTTTAGAAAGGCATTTTAATCGTATGAATTTATCGGCGGTTTTGAAAAGCGCCGACAAACCATTAAATTTTTTTGTCCCTAACTTGACAAAATCATAATCGAAGGGAGAAAATGAATGAGAATTTTAGATGAAGATAGAGATACAACAGTAGATAATGTTTTGATTTTATTTACAAAAGAGGAAGCAATACAACTCATTTCAAGTCTGGAGGATTTAATTGCTGATGAAACAAAAGGGAATCATCATCATATCAACAACAATGATTATTCAAAAGAACTCACAATAGCATTATATAACGAAAAAAACATCGATGATTGGTTCTCGGAGCGGTGTAAACGACTAATCCAATATGATAAATAGTTTTTTTCTTGTTTGTGATGGGTTTATCTGGCAGGGAAAAAGCTTGCAAATAAATTTGACTATCTGTTACAGATGTGCTATAATAAAAAGGATAAAAGAGTATATCAGACAGAAAGGAAAAACTATGAAAAAGCTATTGGCATTGATTATGATATTATCATCCCTTTGTCCGCAAGCCATGGCGGCAGGGATTCATGCTTATCGGGAGGAAATCCCGATTTCTGAGAGTATTACTCTCACCAAGGTAGAGGAGTTTTATGCAGACAAGAATCTGAGTTATTCCTACATAACGGCAGATTTAACCGACGAGCACACCTCCTTAAAGCTTCTGACTTCATCCGAAGGAACAGATATCCTGGACACGGTCGGAAACCTTGCCGCAACCGACGAGACGGCGGTGGCGGCGTTAAACGCAGACTTTTTCTCGATTTTTTCGGGAAAGAAAGGCTTTTCGCTTGGCATCGAAATCAAGGATGGCGAGCTTTTACAGTCGCCGATTAACCCGGCAACCATGGCGACGGTGGCATACCAGGATGATTCGGTGCTGATGTCCTATCTGGATTTTCATATCATGGCGGTTGCCCCGAATGGTCAGTACCATGAGGTGCGGCACCTGAACAAGCACACCTCTTATTTCGGGGATATTCTGATGTATACCAAGGAATTTAACAACGGAATGTCACCTGCACCCGGCGGTGAGGTCTGCGAGGTTGTGGTAGAGGACGGAAAAATCAAGGAATTCCGCAGAAGCCTTCCGGCGGTAGAAATCCCGGAAAACGGTTGTGTTCTGGTGGTTTCCGAGGGCATCAATATGTTTTTGGCAAACAATTTCCAGGTCGGGGATGAAATCCGGTTCGATTACTATTTTACCCCGGATATCCGGGAGGCAGAGACCGCATTCGGTGGCGGGGCTATGCTGGTAAAGGACGGTCAGGCAGTAACACAATACTCCCATACTGTGAACGGGACGCATCCGAGAAGTGCAATCGGTGTCGATAAAAACGGCACTACCCTCTATTTAGTCGCCGTAAACGGACGGCAGGAGGCAAGCAAGGGCATGACTATGCAGGAGCTTTCCGAGCTGATGCTTTCGCTGGGCTGTTATCAGGCGGTAAATCTGGATGGTGGCGGTTCGACCAATATGGTGGCATCTACCGTCTGGAACGGTGCGATGCACACCGTCAATTCCCCGTCTGAGAACCGGAAGGTGGTCAATGCAGTAGGGCTTACCTATACGCAGGCAGGCGACAAGCCGACCGGCATTTTATTAGAAGCAGACCAGCCGGCTGTCTTTATCGGTCAACCGGTAACCATAACTGCGGCAGCACATGACCAATTTATGCGCCCGATTGCAGGAGAAATCGGCCTTTCCTCAAAATCAGGAAGCTTTGACGGCAATACCTTTGTGCCGAATCAGGGAGGAGTAGCAGTCATAGAAGCCGTTTGCGGCATGGCATCGGCAGAGCTGGAAATTTTTGTGGTTGATACGGTTTCGGGCATTGAAGTGGATTCTTATATTGCTTTACAGGAGGGCGAGAGCGCTTCGCTTGGACTTTGTGTGTTTGACGATGCCGGACATGATGTGGCGGTTACCAATACAGAGGTATTTGAAATTACCTCCTCCAACCCGGCGGTGGCATCGGTTTCGGGACAGACGGTGCAGGCACACAAAAACGGAACAGCGATTATTACCGTGAAAAAGGATGCGGCAACGAGCTATGCTTCGGTTACCGTTGGCGGCGCACCGGAAATCTATACCGAGCGGTTTGAGGAATTGAGCGGAAAATTCAAGGCATATCCTGCCGATGGTGTCGGGGCATTTTCGTTAAGCAGCGAGCAGGTCTATACCGGAGTAACCTCCGGAAAGCTTTCTTATGACTTTACCAAAAAGCCGCAGGAGCCGACCGCAGAAGCAGAGCTTGTGGTAACAGAGCCTGATGTAGCAAGAGGAGCTTATTTTTCACTGTTTGAGGACAAGCAGCTTGCAGGCACCTGCCGGGAAATTTCGCTCTATTGCTATACACCCACCGATTTTGCACACGAGCTTCGTGCGCAGTTTATCGACGGAAACGGAAAAATCTTTATTACCTCCTTCGGAAAAAATCTGCAGACTGCTACCTGGCAGAAGCTGACGGCACAGATTCCCGATACTGCAGTACGTCCATTAAAGCTGGACAGTATTTATGTATTGTATCAGCCGGGGGATGTGCAGGATGCAGGGGCAGTTTATCTGGATGATTTGTCCTTTGAAATCAGCAAGCCGGCAAAGTTTGAAGCGGCAGAAATGAATCAGTATGCGGAAGGTACAGATTCGATAAAGGGACAGTTCTGGCTTGGCGCATTATCACAAAACACCAAGACCTTGCTTGCAAGAAAGGTGAATGCACGGATGCAGGAGACAATCGAATATGCACCTGCCGGCTTTATATTGGGTGAATGGGATGGATTCAGCTATTATGAGGACTACAATGCAGACTTTTTGTGCTTGCAACTGAACACCTCCAAGGGTGGTATCCGGGCGACTGATGCTTCGCAATGGAATCAGATTGCAAATGCAATCTGGGCAAGCGATAAAAACAACGTGTTTATTCTCTCAGAGGATTCGATTTTTGGGAAATCGGCATTTGAAAATCAGGTGCTGAAGGACTATCTCTCCGCGTTGGATAAAAATATCTATGTGGTGACCGGAGGGGAACGTAATACCTATAAAAATATTAACGGTGTACATTACTTCACCATCGGAACGGGCGACGAAATCATCTCCATGACACATCTGGACAGCTACCGTTGTCTGGCATTCGATTTTGGGGAAGAAATCACATTTGGTTGGAAAAAAATCTTTTAAAGCCGGAAGGGGGGGACGAGCTATGGCACGCAAAAGAAGAATGGAAATTTCAGGCTTGAATGTTCTGTTTTGTTTGTTGGTTATCTTTATTCATATCATATCCTACCCGGTTTCGGCATTTCCGGTCAATACACTCCGGTATAATCTGGTGATGCTTCCATGGCGGTTGTCCTCCTTTGTGGTGCAGGGGTTTATCCTGCTGTCCGGGGTGAAGGTGTTTTTAAACGGAAAGGACAAGCTGACATTCGGTGCTTATTTCAAAGCAAGAATTTCCGGTGTGATTGTGCCGTATGCAGTATGCTTTCTGATTTATTACCTCTGCTTTATGAGGGTGTATGCCTATCCGCTGGAGTTTGGCTTTATCCTGAAGCATTTCCTGCTTGGCTCGCTTGTCTGCCACTTGTATTTTATCCCGATTATCTTCCAGTTTGACCTTCTGTTCCCGGTCTGGAAACGGGTGGTCAACCGATGCTCGCCAATGCTTGTTATCCCGTTTGCGATTCTGGCAACTCAGCTTCTGGAGGGGTATCTGCCACAGATGATAGAGACTGCTTTTGAGGGATGTAAATTTCCCTATAATGACCGGATTTTTACTACCTATCTTTCTTATTGGCTGATTGGTTGCTATATCGGGAAATACTATGATGCGTTTTGTGAGATGCTAAAAAAGAATTTTACAACGGTCTGTGTTCTGTTTGCAATCTCGCTTGTGGCGGTGGTTGGCTTTAGCTATCTTGCGTTTAATCAGCTTGTGTATATTCCGTATGTCAATACGGTGCATGGCATTTATGTGCTTTTTGTATGTATGTTCCTGTACGCTCTGGCATTAAAAATTCCTGCGGAAAAACTGGAAAAAATCCCGTTTTTGCAGGAGATTGACGGTGCAAGCTTCTATATCTATCTGTATCATATGCTGACGATTCTTTTTGCCGGCTGGGTACTGCAAAGGCTTGGTATTCAGGCAGAGGGCTTTGCCTTTATCATCCGCTCAGTGCTTGCATACGGCTTGACCTTGCCCGGGTGCATTCTGTATCGAAAACTAAAAAAACGTGTACCCAAGCTGCAAAGCAGAAAAGAGATTGTCTGATAAAAATGATATCTGGATGCTCTTTATAAAAATAGGAGAAATTATGAAAAAACCTTATGTTTTCAGCGGCAATGCCCTAAAAATCATTGCGGCAGTTTCAATGCTGATTGACCATGCAGGGGTGATTCTTTTTCCGCAGATAAAGCTCCTTCGCATTATTGGACGTATTGCCTTTCCGATTTATGCGTTCATGATTGCTCAAGGGTGTGTCCATACAAGTAACAAGCTACGTTATTTTCTGCGGATATTCTTACTGGGTGTGCTTTGTCAGGTGGTTTATGGTATCTATGGGCAGGATTCGATGATGGGGATTTTAATCTCCTTTTCGCTGGCGATTCCACTCATTTATCTGTGTCGGGCAGCTTGCTGCGGCAAGCGGTATGCACTTGTTTGTTTTTTTGTGGCGGTGGCGATCGTGTGGGGAATCTGTCAAAGAATTCAGCTTGACTATGGCTTCTGGGGGTGTATGCTCCCGGTTTCGGCGTGCTTGTTTTCGGCAGAAGAGGGAAAAAAACACTTGATTCCGTTTGGAATCTGCCTTGTGCTTTTAGCGTGGAGCTTGGGCGGTGTGCAGTGGTATTCGCTCTTTTCCTTGCCGCTTTTGTGCCTTTATTCGGGGGAGCGGGGGATGCTTCGGATGAAGTATTTCTTCTATATTTTCTACCCGGTACATCTCTTGATTTTAGAGGGAATTTCCTATATTTTGGGTTAATTTTACAATTTGGTTACAATTTATTCTGAAGGATTTACAATCGAAAAAAATTCTGCATAACCATAAAAATAATATAAAGGAGTGTTTTTAGATGAAAATCGGAGTGGAAATCAATCCGTTTGTAAACGGATATCATCGCTGGGGGAAGGAACGCTACAAAAAGCTCAGAGCACATGGCTATGAGGCAATGGACTATGGTATGTGTGATACCAACAGTATCATCTACACTCTGCCTGAAGCAGAATCGGATGCGTTTTTGAAAGAGGAAAAACGCCTTGCCGAGGAAGCAGGTATCGAAATTTCTCAGGTGCATGGTCCCTGGCGTTGGCCGGCGCAGGATAGCACCCCGGAGGACCGGGCAGAACGGATGGAAAAAATGAAAAAATCAATCCGTGCCTGCTCTGTGCTGGGCTGTAAAAACTGGGTGGTGCACCCGATTATGCCATGCGGAGTTGATGAGGCAGATCAGCCGGAACTGGCACAAAAAACATGGGATTTGAATCTTGAGTTCATGTCCGAGCTGGTAAAAACCGCAAAGGAATATGACATCACCATTTGTCTGGAAAATATGCCGATGCTAAACTATTCGCTTGCAAAGCCGACTGACGTTCTGCGTCTGGTGAAGGCTTTAAATGACGAGCATTTTAAGATTTGTCTGGATACCGGTCATGTGAATGTGTTCCAGGAAAAGCTCCCCATCGGGGATGAGGTGCGTGCAATCGGTGAAGAATTGCGGGTAATTCATGTGCATGATAACAAGGTTGGCTGGGATTTGCACCTGCCGCCCTATTACGGAACCCTCAACTGGAAGGAGTTTGCGGATGCCCTGAAGGATATTGGGTATCATGGGGTATTCTCTCTCGAATTTATGCCTCCGGTCAGACTCCCGGACGGAATTTTTGAAAAAATGAGCAGTCTGATGGCGGATATTGCAAGAGAGGTCATTAAATGAGGGGTGTCAGGCTATGAAAATTGGTATGAAAATCAATCCGTTTGTAAATGGTTATCACCGCTTTGGAGCGGATCGTTACAAAAAGCTCAGAGTGCATGGCTATGAGGCGATGGACTATGAAATGTTTGACGCAAACAGTCTGATTTATACTCTGCCCGAGGCGGAAGCAGATGTGTTTTTACTGGAGGAAAAACGTCTGGCAGAGGAGGCAGGGATTGAGATTTTTCAGACACACGCACCCTGGCCGGTTCCTGATGAGTATCCAGAGCTGGTGGAAAAGATGCAGAAATCCATTCGTGCCAGTGCGGTATTGGGCTGCAAAAACTGGGTGGTGCACCCGTTAATGCCCTGCGGAACCAATGAGGCGGATAAGCCGGAGCTGGCACAAAAAACCTGGGATTTGAATCTTGCGTTTATGTCAGAGCTTGTAAAAACGGCAAAGGAATATGATGTGACGATTTGCCTGGAAAATATGCCGATGTTAAACTATTCGCTTGCAAAGCCGACTGACGTTCTGCGTCTGGTGAAGGCTTTGAATGACGAGCATTTCAAGATTTGCTTAGACACCGGGCATGTGAATGTGTTTCAGGAACAGCTCTCAATCGGGGATGAGGTGCGTGCAATCGGCAAAGAATTGCGGGCGCTTCATGTGCATGACAATAAGGTTGGTCAGGATTTGCATTTGGTGCCTTATTACGGAACGCTTAACTGGAAGGAGTTTGCCGATGCTTTAGATGAGGTCGGCTATGACGGTGTGTTCTCGTTAGAGGTGATGCCGCCAATCACGTTGTCGGATGCAACATTTGAGGAATCGAGCCGTCTGATGGCGGAAATTGCAAAGGATATAATCAGGAAAGGATGATTGTATGAAACAAGCAGTAAAATCCGATATCGGAGCTTTTCGCTTATATGGAAATCTCTATTTTGTCGGGAGTCGGAAGGTGTCGGTTCACCTGATTGAAACTGAATGTGGTCTGGTAATGATTGACACCGGTTATCCTGATATGTATGAGCAGATTCTCGACAGCATCCGGGAGTTAGGGTTTGAACCGCAGGATATCTGTGCGATTTTCCATTCTCATGGTCACATCGACCACTATGGCTGTACGCGTGAGCTGAAAGCACTCAGCGGTGCAAAGACCTATATCAGCCGGATTGATAACGAAATTGTAAATGGTACCTATGATTTGTCCTGGGCAAAGGAGCTGGGAATGGAGCGGATTATACCCTTTGATTGTGATGTGCTGGTTGAGGATGGAGACTGCTTTACGTTTGGAAAAACTACCATCCGCTGTAAGCTCACACCGGGACATACCGATGGCGTGTTATCCTTCTTTGTTAATATTGAAGAGGGGACGGAACGTGTCATTGCCGCAATGCATGGTGGTATCGGCAGAAACAGTATGGCAAAGGAATTTTTAGATGCTTACGGACTGTCTGCAGCATGTCGGGATAAGTTCAGAGCCGGCTTACATGAGCTTGCAAAGGAGCATGTGGATCTGGTGATGGGAAATCACCCTGGACAAAATGGTACTGAAGAAAAACGGGAAAGAGTATTAAAGGGTGAGACCGCAGTTGATCCGAACGAATGGAAACGGTTTTTAATCGGCGCAGAAAAAAGTCTGGATGAGCTTTTGGAAATGGAGGAGAATCAGGCGTGAAACACTCCGTTAAAAGCAATGCACTATGTCAGAAATGTTTGTGATAGCGGACATCTGATTTCGTTGTTTGATCTATAAAAGGAATTGTAAAAAGTACGTTTTCGGGGAGAAAACGTACTTTTTGCTTTATTATATAGGAAATTACAACATTTATGTTGTAATTTCTGGAATAACAAAATTGCTTCCTTAATCCCACGCCCGCAGGCGGGGCTTCTATCAGAAGCTTTTTTATAGGAAACTTCGTTCCTATAAAG
>SVJN01000096.1 GCA_015068965.1 Oscillospiraceae bacterium | reverse complement strand
TTCAGGTTAAAGCCAACCAAATCGCCACCGTAATTTTCAACAACACCATTGACAGTCACAGTCTTATCCTTTGCAAAGACCGGATATGCAGTACCGTGATAAACATGGAGCTTGTAATCAGCAACAGCACCGTCTACAATAGCAGTTCCTTGGTTATGCTCCTGATTATTCAGGATATAAATTTCATCGCCTGCAATAAATCTTGCTTCCTTGGTCTTGGTGCTTCCCAGAGTCAGAGTCTCTATCTGCTTGTAAATTTCACCACCCTGATTTACAATAACGGCTGAATTGTTCACATTCTTTTGTAATGCTTCTTTCTTTGCTGCTACGGAGTTTCCTGCTGCAATATTCTTCTCAGCGAAGATACCACCGTTGATTGTCCAGATAATATTTCCATCAATCAAAGTCGATGCATATGCAGAACCCATATTCAGCAGATTATGATACTGACCGCCGTTAAAGGTATAGTTGACATCACCTGTAACAACAGACTGTTCCCATTCCCAGCTATTCAAGGATCCGGAAACAACTGCGTTAAATTCACCACCGTTAAAGGTGTAGTTCACACTTCCCAGACGATTCACGATTGCGCTGGAATAGTTTGTCAACGGAAGAACAGAATAAAATTTACCGCCATTGATTACCACATCCTGAGACGGGATATATTGCATGGAACCTGAACCACGCGCAACAGAGGTTGAAACAGAAATATTGTCACTTGTCTTCAAACCTTTTCCAAAATTAACGGTATAACCATCTGCAAAAATACCACTGTTTTCAGCAGTCAAAGGCGAAACCATTTTGATTGTCATATCGTCAAAGGTCATATCTCCACCGGTGATACGGATGAACGGACCGGATGTGGATTTTTGCAGAATGTTGGTGTCAGCTGCATCCTTGCCACCCAAACCACGGATGGTAACTGCACCACGGCTTGCTATATCTGCAAAATCATTGATTGTACCTTCAATATAGATAGTACCACCATTTGCACCCAAAGCGGTCAGACCGTCTGCGATTGTGCCGTAAGCACTGATTTGTGCTTCGTCTACAGTTACACTCAAATCTTCACTAACATAAACATATCTGCCAAGCTCTTCATCCTCATGTACACACGGTGCTACCAAATAGGTGTCCATCTTGAAGGAGCCCTTAAAATAAAGTGCTTCATCATCGGCTAAAGTTCCAGCATAAATAATCAACTGGTTCATCGTTCCTGTCTTATTCGCACGTGCCCAGTCAAAATACTCAGAAACATCTATAACAACTGTAACCCATTGATTGGTCGGATAACTTTCCATTGCTACAGGTTTTCTGTTGATACCCTCATCTA
This sequence comes from Oscillospiraceae bacterium, assembly GCA_015068965.1. Taxonomy (GTDB): domain Bacteria; phylum Bacillota; class Clostridia; order UBA1381; family UBA1381; genus RQCD01. The sequence goes on along the minus strand of SVJN01000096.1, from coordinate 8,502 downwards.
CAGACCAATCCTCACCGATTTTACAGAATTGAACGTTGGGTTGGAAGGTTTCCTTTGTTTCGGACGCAAGATATGCATCGAACATCATGTAGTTGTAATCGTTCAGTTTCATACCCATGTACTTATAAGCAACACCGGAGCCGTTTGTCATTTTTAAACAATCAGTAGCATCACCAAAAGTAACATTCTTTTCCAGAGTATAGCTTGTTCCGTCTCCGGAGCCTCCCAAACTGTTGTTTACTCCCCACTCAAAGGTTGCGGCACTCACTTGTACAACGCCAAAGGATAAAATCATACAAGTAACTACCAGCAAAGAAATTAGTCTCTTTTTCATAAAATTCTTCCTTTCTGAATTTACTTTTTCGCAGTAAGAGCAGACGTTCTGCTTATTTTTGTGACGTTCAAGACAAGTTTGCAGAATCTGTTCCGGTATGGGAAACAGATAAATGTCCGGATTATCGCAAAAACAAGCTCTTTTCCTGCTTTCTGCAGTTTACAAAATAATTTATTATATAAAATGTTCCTTGCGGAATCATTCACATAATACAAAATGATAAATACTGTAAGGCTTTGCCGAAAATTGCAAACGGTTTCCAGCTTCCAAAGCCATGGCGCATTCTTCCTGCGTGTACTCCCGAGGAAGCATTGCCGCCGGAGTTTCGGAAAACATCACTTCGCCATGGAGTGTTTGCTTCGGGAAGTTGATATCGGAAAATGCAATATCAACTGCTTGTGTACGGTCAGTTTTATTGACAACCGTTAATTGCACCTTCCCATCTGCCTCCGAAGCAAATGCCGAAATCTGCCGATATGCGGAGGTTTCTGCTGATTTTAGCACCGCCCCACCGCAATGTCTTGACAAAAGCTCTACGGCTCTTCCGGCAGGATTGACCAAATATTTGTCAAAAAAGGTATAATCCTCCGGGATATCGGCAAGTCCAATCCGCATCGTCGTATTCCGATAAACAAAATGACGGGATTGTGGATTGAACTTCCGATTATACTGCACAAATCCAAAATATGGAGATTCCAAATCATGGAGGGTGGAAATCTTCCAGGGGGTTTCAAACACCAATTCCCCCCATTGGTGTGCAGTATTTAACGCCATTGCATAGGTGTTCTGAATCACATTGCCTTCCCAGCATTCAAACTTCCAGGTTGAGGTTTCGGTGGTACACGGAACCATTTTTTTACCTTCATAATTCTCCTCAGCAGGTACGCCTGCATTGGTGGAAAACTCTTGTTCGTTCATCAGGAGCAGCTTTGTCAGATTGCCACGGTCAGCAGATGCCGGTGTGGACCAGTTTGCAAACGGATAATGTGCACTTACATAATCCATCAGCTCATATACACCTGCGGATTGATATTTTTCCGAAAGATTCGGAAAGCCTTCCGTTGCAATCAGCACTGCATCCGGAATCTTTTCCTTAATCACCCTTGCAAATGCGGCGGATATTGCTACATAGTTATCGGTTGCCGGATTATCTGCATTGGATAAATCGGTTTTTAAATAATTGATGGTTGCAAAATCCTCATTCCCAAGTTCCCAATATTTAATAGAATAGCCTGCCGAAAGCATCTTATCAATCTGTTTTCCTAACGCTTCTGCAGCTTCTGCTATCCGGTCACGGTCATAATAATCTGCTACCGCAACACCATCCGTTCCTGCTACATAACTATTTTTTGTAATTGCATAGATTTTATCTTCTGTCGGTTCTACATAAAAGCTGGTATTAACCTGAAAAATCGGCTCAATTCCCTGCTCGGAGCAGAAATCCAAAAAGTCGTAAAAGTCAATACAGGTGTTATTGTTACTATTATAGACATTATAAAAACCACTCCATTTCTGCAGCTCTGCAGAAAGCTTCCGGACATATTCCTCACCCTCCATAAAATACTGGTGTGAGCAAAGTCCGCCCGGAAAACGCAGGGATTTTGCACCTGCTTCCTTTAGAGCCTTTGCAAATTCAACCCGTTTGGATTGGGAATTGCTTAGCGGTAAGGTCCCAAGATGACCGCCCAGATAATGAAACGGCATATTATAAGAAAAATTCGTTGTCGGAATCACCTTTGGCTTTTCCGGCTTGGAAAAGGTGAACGTCGTATCGGTAGAAGCGCCCGACGGAATCACATAATCCTCTAAATGTGCCGGGGTGTATGCATCCAGCTTATCCAGAAGGCGTGTATACACCATCTCGGAAAGCATTCCTGCTTCGTAGAGACGCTCCAGCATCGGTTTTTGAGAAAGTGCATCCGGCATCATCAATGCTTCACAGACCGCAATCCCCACATCCTCTTTGGAGAATGCTTCATCTCCCAATAAGCTCCAGATTCCAAGTTCTAAAAACTCCTGCCAGATATAACCGCCCGATTCCGCCAGCTGATGATAAAACAGCTCTGCCGACATCGGTGCATCGGAATCATTATCCGGAAACGCAAAGCCAAAATCCTGCATAATTTTAGTAACTGTTTGAATACTCTGCTCCCCATCCGAAAGCACAATCCCAAGCTCGTTTAACAAAGCAGTATTTTCCGAAAGCTTCGGCTCGGTTGTTTTTTCTACTAAAATTTCATTTTTATCCTGCGTGCCGGAAATTCTGATTTCGGAAAATCCGCCCCAGGTTGCACCAGTTGAAGTTTTGTAAATTTCCACCGGCTTGAAAATTAAATGGGTAACATTTTCCAATCCCTCAACATCAGACAAATCAAAGGTCTGCATTCCGGTAGAATTTGACAATGTAATCGTGCCGACACACTTTGGTGTACCGCTCTTTTTCCGATATACTTGTTCGTCGTTATAAACCAGTAATTCATAGGTTTTTACCGTCGCCCAATCACCATTTTTAAAGGACTGCAAGCTGACCGAGGTAATATTTGCCGGGTAGAGAAACGAGAAAATCATTTCACTTTTATGTAATGATGAAATTGCAAAAACGGTTTTTGCATTGCCATCAAAGGCATTGGAAATCACATAGTTTCCAACATTGGAAATCCGGATATCCGGGTTTTCCATAAACAAATTCTGCTTATAGGTAAAATCCCCTTCCTCCGTCGGCTCTGCCTCATGCACGGTAAGCGGTGTCAGCTTTCCGTCCCAGAAAAAAGCTTTTGTTTGTGCAATATCGTTCTTGGGAACGGTAAGGGAAATCGTTTTTCCTCTGCCGGAGGTCATTTGTTCCTGGCTCCGATAAAGCTTTTCCAGACGATTTTCCTCATCATAAAGCGCCACCATTAACTGCCCTTGTGCATCTGCCATAATTCTGTTTTTTAGTTGTAGTGTGTAGACGGTTTCTTCCCCTTTTTGGGTTATGGTGCTTTTTTTAATCACAACACCGCCACCGTCCCGTCCGCCATAAATGTAATACGGACTTTCTAAGGTTCCATTTCCGGCTAAGCTTACAGTTCCGTCTAAATAAAGCATGGTCCGGATTCCAATCACACCGCTCGAAACAGAGGTGGTGGAAATATTGTTATACTCATAGAAATAACGAATATGATTTGTTTTTCCGCTTGTTGCATCCCTTAATTGAAATCCGTGCTTACTACTGCTCAGATTTGTGCCTGCCTGCGGAGTTGCTGTTGCAAGCATGGGCACAGAAAGCTCTATAAGTTCCTTAACCGATGGTATAAACACCCGGTCGGTTGTCATCTGATAGTAAGCATCATCATAATTCTGTAACGCAAGACGGTAATCTTTATTTTTTCCGTCATTCCATTGCCACACTTCACTACCCCCGTCTGCCCCGGCAGCCTTTGGATACATCGACTTATGTGTGACCGGAAGAATCAGGCTCCGCTCATACGCATTCATGTTGGTATCGGACAAAAATCCGGCTTCCTTATCATACGGATTACAACTGACTGCTCCTATCGCCGGCGGAGTTCCGTTCCATGAAACTTGTTCTTCGCTGCTATTGAGCCATTGCCGGAGTGCGGTATTCTTCCAGATATTTGTTGTTGCATCCACCGGTTTATACATCAGTATTGAATCAGACACTAACGCATAGTCAAGAACACCATCCTGATTGATATCTTCTCTCGCAAGAATCCGATAACTGACATCAGCCCCCCGATAGTCTCCGAATTTGATATGCTCTCCAATTTCGCCTTCTGCAAAAACCGGAGCGTGGATACTGCACAAAAGCAGTATCCAGAGTCCAATCAGTTTTTTCAAGCTTCTCACCTCATTCTGCGGTCAGAACAATCAAATCCTGAACCGACGAATAGTGGATATGTGTAAATACCATTCTGCCCGGGGTTAAATCTGCAGCTGTTCCCTTTTCGCATTTTCCGGTTTTTAGATTATAAATGGTTACATTATTTAATTGTCCCTGAACAACACGTTCTTTCACAGTTGCACTGTCCGAGAAACGAATTCGCATATAGCTTCCGTCGTTATCTACCACATAGCCAACCATATATGCCTGACCGTCATTTCTTCCAATCGGGGTATTGGTAACCGTCATCGTATCAATATTCATAATATATTCACTATGGGTTGCCTCTCCGGCATCGTTCAGATTCAGACGGATGATGTCGCCCTTTTTGATTTTTACATTTGCCGCATCCTCTGTGTAGTAGAGTACGCTCTCATCAAAAAGCTTGATTTCAACCTTCTCTCCAGCCTGATAACCGGTTATGGTCGGAACTGCAACATCATCACTATTGAGACTTTCTCCAACATTTGTGACAAGAATTGACTGAATTGCAGAATATCTGGATTCAAAGGATTTGGATTCACACAAAAGCAAGATATCTGCAACATTAAAGTCATTAAAGTTATATGCTTCTACCGTATAATCCTGCGCATCACGGAATGCTGCGGTTGTCTTTTTGGCATAGCTCTTTGCATCCTTGAAGATATCATCCGATGCATCTGCCGCCGGAACCATCAGGATTTTTGTTGCTGATGTGATATAGAATTCCGGGAAATTCGCATCATTTGTATCAACCAGGAACAACCTTGAACCTTTGCATTTTCTGCGTTTTTGTGTTGCATCATGAGAGATATAATCCTGCTCTCTTGAAAATCCGTCAACATCAATTCCATCAGAAGTATAAATGGTATCAACCAGCCCTTGCTGATTGGTTTCGATATAAATCATCTGACGGGTTACTGCCGATTCTGTCATACGGGTTACGACTGCAGGTGCAAATGCTTTTTTGCCGCCATTTAAGCGAACCTTTTCTGCCAGATTTACACTCATGATATTGGCATCCATTGTAACGTACTTGATAATTGCAAGATTTTCCTGTTCCTCCGAGCAGTCTTTGATATCCAGGAGATACACATATTCCCCCTCATAGACTTCACTATCTTCAACCACATCTACAACCTCGCCCAAGGTATTAAAGAGGAAGGTTTGTGTGATTCCAAGTTGTACCGAGGGAGCACGCAGGAGATAGTAGTTAGAAACCTTATACTCTACGTTATCAATATGAATATATTCATTGGAGAGATTTCCGGTCAGCTCACCGACTAAGGTGTAGTTGCAGACCTCAATCAATTTACTGCCGCCATCTAAGCTCTGTGCAACCTGCAGAACATCTCCCTTTTGAATCTCGGAGGCAGTAATTCCGACACCATCCTTGACAAATTTCAGGAATTCATGTCCCTCCGGCTCTTTAATGGAAACCGGGTCTGCACCGTTTTTATCGAAAATCTTTTCGTCATAGAGTGAAACAGCATCTACAATTACCGTGTCATATGCGGTAACAGTTACCAGATAATCATCCTTGTATTCCACGCATACAATTTCACCGAACTGTGCTTCGTCCAGCTTTGTTAAAAGCTCCATAGAGAAGTCTGCTGTTTTTCCGTTGTAAACAAAGTCACAGGAAAGCGGAATACGAACCCGTTTTTCATTCTCGTTTCCTGCATCATACCGGATGACAACAAAATTGCCGACACGTTCAATCTCCCAGATATCAGCAGAAGAAATTCTGGTTTCGAGATTCTTCTCGTCCGGAATTGCATAAACAACCACCGGCGAGGAGCCGCTGTCATCCACATAATAATCTACATAGTAGCCTAAATATGCTTGGGTATCCGGCATAATGGTGTCATATACTACGCCGTCAATTTCAATGGTGTTGAGTGCGGTACCAACACCACCAATTCCCAACTGCGTGTAATAGTTACCGGTAATTCTTCCCTCTTGTTTGGTAATTTGAAAGGCGCTTTCCATATAGATACGGTCTTCTGCAATTTTAAACGCAACCGAGCTTCCTTCCATATCCATTGCAACATACTCGGACATGAGCATATTGTAAATCATCTGATAGGTTTCTTCTAACGTCAGCACGCCGTCACGGTTTACATTCTTTAAAAGCCCCTGATAGATGCCGGAATACAGACTGACCGGATCGGCATTGCCCATCTGCTTTGCCAACGATGCAAAGCCAAGTACACGAAGCATGATGATTCCGGCAGTTTGTTCTGATACTTCATCATCAATTCCAAGCCTTCCATCCTCATGTCCGAACACTAATTCGGTATTTGCCGCAAAAATGTTGTTGTCATGATACCAGGTGTCCAGCTTCACATCCGGGAAGGTTAAAAACTGTTTTTCCACATGAGCATTTTTATCCATCGCCTGCACAATCAGATATAAAAGCTCTTTTTTGGTAATGCTTCTTTGTAAATCAGTAACATCCACTTCCTCCTCCGGGAGCGAAACCCCCAAAGATGCAAGGAAATCCGGAATGCCTGCCGAGGATTTCTCAGCTTGTACAAAAACAGGGATGGATGCTAACATCATACATAAAATCAATAAAACAGATAAGATTTTTTTCTTCATCATGATTTTCCTCCTATTCTGCGAGATTTAATGCCTGATAAAGCATTACTGCTGCTTCTCTTCTGGTTACTTCCTTCTTTGCGCCGAAGCTTCCGTCGCTATAGCCGTTGATAATTTTCTTTGCAGAAAGTGCCGCAACCGCTTCCTTTGCATAGTCGGAAATTTCATTATTATCGGTAAAGGAAAGTTCCACTTCATCGGAAAGCTTATTTTTGAGAACACGGTAGAGAATGACTGCCAGATCCTGTCTGGTAATCTTTTTGCCAACACCGAATTCTGTTTCGGAAATACCGCTGATATAGCCGGCATCCGCCAAAGAGCGTACTGCTGATGCGTACCATGCTCCTTCTGCAACGTCTGCAAATGCAATATCCTTTTTCGATTCGGGTAGCATATAAGCGGTTGCTACCAGCTTTGCAAACTGCTCTCTGGTAATCTGCTCATCCGGTCCGAAGGTGGTCGCAGTAAGACCGCTGATGATGCCCTTTTGTGTCAGGGTTTTGATTTCGGTTTTACCCCATGTGAGGGTTTCTACATCTGCAAATACAACCTGTTCCGGGCTAGGCTTAGACTCCTGCTTTGTTACGACATTTCCTGCCGCAATCGGAACACTGCCACCGAAACCGCCGGAGGATGAACCGTCGCCTCCGCCACCGCCTTGATTGGAGGACTTCTTCACCGCCTCGTATGCTGTGTCAAAGGCATCCGCAATTGCGTCAAGGGTAGTATATTTTTTTCCAACCATTTTATCGTAAAGATTTTTTAACTTTGCAGAAGAAAGAGAATCATAACCACTCGGAAAATCAACGCCGATGGTGTCCTGATTTTCTGTTACAATATTCTTCATCTGGGTTGCATTTTCTGCAATAGATGCCGCTGTTAAAATCAAAGCTTTTTCCAACTTTTCAGAAAGCTCAGCACCGGTCAACTCATCAAAGAGCTTATCCGCATCTTCGCTTTTCTTGACCAGCTTGTAGGTCTCTGTTTCTACCAGTTCTGCACTTCCAAAATATGTATTGTAGCGTTCCTCCTCCAAAGCAAGGAATTTATCCTCGGCATCTGATGCATCAAAGTAGCATTCAGAAACAATTTTATTGAAGCTATCTTTGAAATTCTCCTCGATGTAACCGCCTTCCGGTTTCTTTTCAATCAATGCAGCTGCGACAGCACTTGCCACACCCTCGGTTTTCAATTCTTCTAAATAGAGGTCTCTTCCCTCCAAGGACGCATATTCTAACTGATATTCCTCGTCCTTTGAAAGAATCTTTACCACCTTGTCGGTTTCTGCTTCATTGATTGCCTCAAGCACTTTTCCATAGAGTGCTTCACTTGCAATACCAATCTGCAGAGGAATTGTTGTTTCTGCATAATCCGAGCTGACTACCGCAGTATACCAACCACCAACCGTTTCAGATGCACCGAATGCCTTCTCTGCAGTAAATTCAAACGCAAAGCTTCCATCTGATACCATCATCTGATTTGCGTAAAGAATGGTTTCTTTTTCCTCGCCCTGATAAATCAGAACGCTGACATTGGAATAGCTACGGTTCTTTTCACCGCCGGTAATAGAAACATTGTTTCCTTCTACCTTACTGCTTGCATAGAAGTTCCCCTCTCCGATTGTTGCCGCAGCAGTAGCCGCCGGAACAGTACCGAAGGTCGCCGCTGAGCAAAGAGATTTTCCTGCCGCATCAAAAATCAT
>SVJN01000095.1 GCA_015068965.1 Oscillospiraceae bacterium | reverse complement strand
ATACACAGACGTTGCTTCTGCCCGCCCGAAACATTGGTTCCGCCCTGCTCGATATGTGTATGGTAACCGTCGGGGAACTGGCGGATAAAGTCATCTGCTTGCGCAAGCCTGCAGGCGTGGACGCATTCCTCCTCGGTTGCGTTTTCGTTGCCCCAACGCAGGTTTTCTAAAATTGTGCCGGCAAACAGCTCATTTTTCTGCAGAACAAAGGAAACTGCATCCCGAAGCACCGTCAAATCATAGTCCCTGACATCAACGCCGCCGACCGAAACGCTTCCGGTGCTGACATCGTAAAGCCGGGGAATCAACTGTACCAGGGTGGATTTTGAACTTCCGGTTCCGCCTAAAATACCAACCACCTCACCCGATTTGATGTCGAGATTGATTTTCTTCAACGACAGCGCACCGCCCTTTTTCTTGTATGCAAAGTCTACATCGGAAAAACGGATATCGCCGTTTTTGACCTCCATCACCGGATGTTCCGGATTTTTGATGTCTGATTCTTCGCTCATAATTTCCACAATTCTCTCTGCAGAGGCACGGGAAATGATAATCATAACAAAAATCATCGAAAGCATCATCAGACTCATCAGAATCTGCATGATATAAGTAAATAAGCTGGTCAGCTCACCTCTGGTCAGGACGGTTTCGCCGGAGGTGACAATAAATTTGGCACCGAACCAGGACAATAAAATCATGCAGGTGTAAACGCAGAATTGCATCAGCGGTGCGTTAAAGGCAAGCAGACGTTCTGCAAAGGAGAATTTTTCAAAAATGCTTTGAGAAACCTCCTCAAATTTTTTGGTTTCGTATTCTTCCCGTACAAAGGATTTTACTACCCGGATGCCACGCAGATTTTCCTGCACAACATTGTTGAGCTTGTCGTAGGTTTTGAACACCCACTCAAACACCGGATGCGCCCGGGACATTAAAAAGAAAAGTCCAATGCCGAGAATCGGAATCACCGATAGGAAGATCAGCGACATTTTCGGATGGATGGTGACCGTCATGATGACTGAAAAGGTCAACATGAAAGGAGAACGTACTGCACCACGAATCAGCATCTGATACGCATTCTGCAGATGCGTAACGTCGGTAGTCAGACGGGTTACCACGCTGGCGGTGGAAAACTTATCAATATTGGAGAAGGAAAATTCCTGCACGTCGTGAAACAGTCGTTTGCGGATGTTTTTTGCAAAGCCTGCCGATGCAATGGAGGCGTGCTTCCCCGACAATGCACCGCAACAAAGCGAAAGCAGTGCCGACAAAACCAAAAGGCTGCCAAGCTTTAGTACATAACCCATGTCCCCTTGCTTGATTCCGAAGTCGATAATCTGTGCCATCAATAGCGGAATGATTACTTCGATAACCACCTCTAACGACACAAAAAAAGGCGCCAACAGAGACGATTTTTTATATTCTCCTACACAGCTTAATAGTTTTTTTATCATTCTGATTCCTCCTGTTTCTTTGCTTCTGCCGCCTTGAGATTGTCAATCATTTTTTGTGCGGTGGTTAAAAATGCGTCAATTTCAGTCTGAGAAAGTCCGGCTTGTGCAATGGTGTCCAAACGGCGGATTTCTGCAATAAAATTCTCGTGCAGACCGATTGCATAATCGGAGAGTAAAAGCCGTTTGAGCCTTGCATCACCCGGCACCGGTTCTTTTTTTATCAGACCGTTTTTTTCCATGCCCTTTAAGATTCCGGTCGCTGTGGAGCGGCGAATCTGGAAGTGTTCTTCGATGTCTCGCTGAAAAATCTGCTTTCCCTCTTTGCTGCTTCGGTACAGAAATCCGATGACCCAGCCCTGTACCCGGGTAATATCGCATTTATGACCGCTTATATTCCTGGCAAACAGATTGGAAAGCGTTTTAATCATAAAACCGACTGTCTGTTCTGATTGCATGATTTCACCTCTTAGATTGTTAGGATGCTAACATTATACTCCGTTCTATCTATGCTGTCAACCAATATCCGGAATTGTTCATAGAATTTTCACATTGCCGCACCCTGAGCCATGATACCGACGTTTAATTGGTTTCGCTTTCTTTTTGCTTTTCCTGCGCCCGGTAGGAGAGCGGAGTCATGGAAAACTGCTTTTTAAAATATTGTGCAAAGTATATCGGGGAGCTGAAGCCGCACTCTGCGGCAATCTGAGCGGCACTTTTATTGGTAGAAATCAGCAGCTCACGGGCGTACTTCATACGCAAGGACATCAGATACTGATTCACCGTCATCGAGGTTGCCTGCTTGAATATCCGGCACAGATGATACTTGGTAATAAACAGATGCGAGGCAATTTCGTCTAAAGACTGGATGGTTTTATAGTGCTGATTGATATAATTGAGTGCCTGCGCAATCAAGGTGTCGGTTTCCAGGGCAGAGGGTGTGTAGCTCTGGGGAGTGCTGGATTTTTTAGAAAGCAGGGCAAGCACATCCCCCAGCAGAAGATAGATTTTATTTTGCGGATCGCGGATATCCTCTTTTTGCATATGCTGGATTTTTTTCTTGACGTAGATATATTCATCCGGTGCAAGACGAAGGGTCGGAATTTGAAAGCAGGAAATCAGCGTCTCAATGGCTTTCGGAGAAAAATACTCCTCCAGAAACTGCGAGGAAAAATAAAGAATGGTTCTGGAAAAGTAGGTGCCTGCAGTACGATGGAAGGTGTTTGCCGGAATCAGACCGACATCGAATTTTGAAAGATTGACAATGGTATCTCCGATGATAATCGAACGGCTTCCGTCATCCAAAATGAACAATTCGTATTCATTATGATAATGAAAATAAGACATATTATAGCCCTTGTCACCAATTGAGGTTTCGATGCCGAAGTTGTACTTTGATTCATAAAAAAGATCCATAATTCTCCTCCTTATTTTCCTCATATTTCCTCTATAGGAATGATTTATTTTTTTTCATAATATCATATCAATATTTTATAATAAAATTCGCAAAAAATCAATATTTAATATTTAATTGATAAAAAAATTGTGATATACTTTACAAAAAGATATCAAAAAAAATAAAAGATTTTCTGAGGAATTTGTAGAAATTACCAAAAGAAGGGATGGTTTATCATGAAAAATTCAAAGCGTCTTTTGGCGGCGGCGATGAGCGTTATATTTACAACGCCGGCGTTTGCACAGCTTAACCTGGATAAGGTGGGAACAATTCCGGCATCAGATAAGCTGGAGAATGCACCGACCGTAACACCGGAGGAGAATGTTTTTTGCGTGGATGGACAGAATTTTATTTTGCTGGATGCATCAAAGGCAGAAACAGACGGATTCTTTGTGATGGCAGAAAATCTTTACGGAACACAAAAAATTGACTTAACCCCCGGCGTTTCGCAGAACAACAGTATTGCAAAATTCGACGTGGCGGATGAGAATAATATAGCCTATTGGCTCAACAACGAATTTTTGGAAAACGGAAACGGGGACTATGCCTTGCCGGAGATAATCTGCGAAAATCTTCTCGTGCATGACTGGCAGACAGAACCCACAAATGCAACGGGCTTTACCGATGCCTATACACAGAGCTGTAAGCTGGCATTGCTTTCCGATTATGAGTACAAAACCTATGTTGAAAAAATCGGACATACACCTTCTATCAATAACGCAGTTTCCTTTTATCTGCGTACTGCGTGTGCAGAGGATGTGAACAATGCCGCTTGTTATGCGTTGGCGGTAAACTTCCGTGCACCGGGAACGACCGTTTCTCCGAAAGCAACGGTTGCACAGTATGTACGTCCGGTATTCTATTTAGGATGCGATTTCTTTGAAGAAAACAAAGTCGAAAATATCGGCGAAAATGTCATTGCGGCAATGAACGAATTCTGTGACGGCACCGCATTGGCAGAAATTTATACAGAAGAAGAATTCAATACATATTTTCCGATGCCGACTGCAAGCATTAACAAAATTCTTGGAAACGCAGTTGAGGGCGGCTCACTCTCGGTAGATTATGATTATGAATATTGCTTTGAGCAGGGCGCTTCGGAAATTTTCTGGTATGCATCGGATGAACCGTCCGACGGATTTGTAAAAATTGCGGAGGGGGCTTCTTTTACAGAGTTGTCCGATTATATCGGAAAATACATCACTGTTTCGGTCAGACCGGTCGGCAAAAAGGGTGCGAATCGGTTTGGTGAGACGGTTATGCTGGAAACCGGAATCGGTCCGGTGATTGGAAATAACTCACTTGCAGGATTGTTTGAGAGCTTGCAGGCGGCAGAGGATATGACCGAAATTTTAGAAGCAAACAACAATGTGTTTGGTCTGGATTTATCCTTATTGAATGAGGAGAACAAGGCATTCGTATTCTCGGTGATTCGCAATGCAACCCTGGTCGGTGTAATAGACCTGCAGAATGCCTATGAAACCGGAATTACCTTCAGTCAGCTTCAGAGCTGTGCGTTTGAGGAGTTATCCGGCTTGCTGGAAAAGGTTCTGCCGGAAGAAGCCTATGCCTCCTTTGAAGCACTTACCGAAGCGGCGCAAAGGTCAGTATTTGAAAAACGTGCCTCCTATCAGGATGCAGAAGCCGTTATCCGGGAAATGATCCTTGCGGCGGTTACCTATGGAAAACCGGAGGAGCTTGTTGCACTTCTTCTGCAGGAGGATGACCGTTTTCAGGCATCCTTTACAGAACAAGGGGAATACCGGACCGCTTTGGTTGCGGCAAGCCTGATGGGAAGGGAATTTGAGAACTTTGCAGCTCTGGATAAAGCCGCATCCCAGAAGCTGGACGAAATCAGAGAAACCATTGCAACCGGAGAAGAGCTTCTTGGGTTGAAGGTGCAGAACCGTATCGCACAAACTGCACCGCTTGCAGGTGCCTTGATAAAAACACCGGAAGAGAATCTTTTCTCCTATGACGGAAAAAGCTTTATCGTGCTGGACAGCATCGAAAAGAAAGGAAAAACCTACCTATTTATATTAACCAAGGAATATTACGGTACCTATTCGATAGACACCACCCCGAACAGAAGCGAGGCGGATGCACAGGCAAAGTATGATATGAATGATCCGTATAATATTGCTTATTGGCTGAACCACGACTTCATCTTTAATGGAAACGGCGGTATCAAGCTTCCGCCGGAAATGGTTCGCAATATGGATATTACCCATGTGTGGCATACAGAGCCGTCCAATGTTCCGGGCTACGGAGCAGAGCATTTAGATGTCGGCCCGGTGGCGCTGATGTCAAATACCGAGTGGACACAGTACATCACTCAGTTCGGTCTGGACACGAATCTGACCAACGGCGGTGCGTATATGCGTTCTGCAAGAGCAGGTGCAGTTGTCTATGGCAATAAGCAGCTGATGACCTATTTCGGTGGTACCGGCTCAACGCTGGAGCATTCCGCAACCATGCCGCAGTATATCCGCCCGGTATTCTATCTGGATACTGATTTCTTTAAAGAATATAAGGTTTCTGCAATCGGGGACCGCTTGGCAGGCATCCTGCAGGAGGAGCTGACCAAGGAAGAACTGGAAGCAATCTATACCAAAGAAGAACTGCAAACCTACTTTAAAAGCCCGCGTGTGGAAAATGTCAAGATAACCGGTTATCCGGTTACCGGAGCAGAACTGGGTGTTACCTATGACTACATCAGCGCTTATCCGGAAAAAGACTCAAGCATCGAATGGATGGCATCGGATACCCCGATTGGAGGCTATGCCCCGGTCGGAACCGGAAAAACCCTGAAGGTTACTAATGCTATGGTTGGAAAATTCATCCAGGCAAGGGTAAAGCCAATCAGCAGTGCGGCGATCAATCCGGAGGGCGAAATCGCATTCAACACAGAACCGTTTGGTGCCATTGTGAACGAAGCTGAAATGCTCGGACGGATTAACGGGGCATCTGAGTCAGAAATTTTTGAAATCATGCAGAGCTACAGCTCCATTTTAGATTTGGATTTTGAGCTTTTGGAGCTTTCGGATAAAGCACCGGTTCAGAAGATGCTGGCTACGACTGAGCTTCAATCAGTAGAGGATATTTACAAGGCATATGCACAAGCAGTTGCGATTGAAAAAATTAATGAAGCAGAGGCAGAAGCTATTGTAGAATTGCTCACAGACGAAGCACTTCTGATTGATCAGGAGCGGTACGAAAAGCTTTCGGAGAAAAAAGAACTCGCAAAAATGCTGGAGGATGAAACCTTTGAAAAGCTTTCCGTCTTTGTTGATACCTTCTATCAGGATATGGCAGAGGTAGAATTCCGGAAGATGGACAGAACCAAGGTCAAGGATTTCTTAGCCTATTATGATTTTATCTTTGATGCGGATATCGAAGCATTGAACGAAACTGTGCTGGGAAATGCCGGTATCAAGCTGATTAAGAAAAAAGCATCTGATTTTGAAGCACTGAACAAAGCAGTAACTGCTGCGGTTAAAGAAGCAAAGGAATCAAATTCGGATTCCGGCAAGAACCAGGTTTCTTCCGGTGGAGGCGGAGGTTCTTCAAGCGGTACGCAAATCGGTTTTTCGTATGTGACACAGAGCGATGCACAGCAGGCGGCACAAAATCAGGAGCAACAGAATCAGCAGACCGCAGGCGGTTTTACCGACTTGGCAGATGCAGCATGGGCGGCAGAAAAGATTGAAGCCTTAGCGGCAAAGGGAATTGTTTCCGGTATGGGTGAGCGGATTTTTGCTCCGCAGGAGCTGGTTACCCGGGAACAGTTTGTACAGATGTTGGTTACTGCATTTGGATTGACTGCAAGTGCTGACTACACCAATTCCTTTGCAGATGTAGACGAATCGGCATGGTATGCACCGGCAATTGCGGCGGCATATGAAAACGGAATTGTAGCAGGTATGGAGAATGCAGGCTTTGGTGTCGGAACACCGATTACCCGGCAGGATATGACCGTCATTGCGGCACGTGCGCTTGGAATCGGAGAAGCGGACGGTGTGCTTAGATTTGCTGATGCCCAGGGCATTGCAGAATATGCAAAAAACAGAATTGCAGCATTGGCAGAGCTTGGCATTGTCAACGGTTATGAGGACAACACCTTCCGTCCTTTGGCAAACACTACAAGAGCACAAGCGGCAGTTGTCATTTACGGACTTCTGGAACAAAAGGAGGGAAATCAATAATGCGAAAGAAAATTATAGCACTTCTTTTAGGAATTTCGGCAATCATCGGCAGTATTTCCTGCCCGGCGTATGCCGCAGAATTAAAAGCAGTCGATGATGAACTGTTACCGCTTTTAGAGATTATGACCGGAGAAGAGCCGGCAGGGGAATATGTAACCCGTGCAGAGCTTGCACGGTATGCCATTCGCCTGATTCACGTGCAGGTAACTCCGGACGAAGCAGAAACACCGATTTTTGCAGACACCCAAGGAGAAGATATTTCCTATATCAATGCGGCAAACCGATACGGACTGATGTTTGGCAGAAGCGAAACCGAGTTTGCACCGGCAGATGCGTGTACCCAGCTTGAAATGTGTACCGTACTGTTGCGTGCGGCACAGTACAACGGCTTTGCAGAGTCGTTGGGCGGATATGATGACGGCTATATTCAGACGGCATCCACCTCAGGACTCCTGACCGGCAATATTGACCAGCCGGTAACGCACGCACAGGCAGAAAAAATGATTGCAAGAGTGCTTGCAATGGAGGTTCCTGAAATCCTGATTGCGGGCGACCGCATCAGCGTGGACATGGAAAGTGATGAAATGGTGCTGGAACGGTATTTCGATATCCGTCCGGTGGAAGGAAGAATTGTAGCGGTTGGAAATTATGTCATTTCCGGATATGAGCCGGTCGGTATCAACCATATTTCCATCCTCACCCCCAAAGGGGTGGAAAGCTATGCCTCGGATGCAGGGGTGGAGGTACTCGGTTATCGGGTGCGTGCCTATGTACAAAAGGAGCTTGGCGGTGAGAAAACCTTCTATATTAAAACCCTTACCGACAGTGTGAATGAACTGCATCTGATGACGGGCGAAATTGTGGATGTTTCCGAGGATATGGAGCGAGTGGAATATTTACTCAATCAAACTACCAGAGAAAAAACCGCAAAGCTTTCGGAAGAAACGCAGTACATCTATAACGGTGTACCAACCTACGGTGTCACACCGGAGGATTTAGATGTGAAAAACGGTAACATCACCATGATTGATGTCAATTTAGACCGTATTTATGATTTGGTACATATCTGGTCCTATGATGCGTACATTGTAGACGGCAAAAACACAACAACCCTGACCGTGACCGACAAGGTCACCAAGAAAATCATAGATGCCGATGTTTACCATTCGGACTATGAAATCAAAATTTACAAAAACGGCAGAGAAATCAATATTACCGCAATCAATGAATGGGATGTTCTGCTGGTGGCAGAAACCAGAGAAGCACCCAAGAAAAGAACCATCATTGTATCGACCGGGATTGTAGAAGGAAAGCTTGAGCAAATCGGCGAGGACTATCTCCTGGTTGACGGTGAGGAAATCCCGATTCTGCCGAGCCTGGATAAAACACAGCTTTTCCGGGAGCAGAACTATCTGTTCGGACTGAATTTAAACGGTCAGATTTGTGTTTATAAGCAACGCACCAACCTGAGTGAATATTTTGCTTATATGTATAAGCTCTATCATGATGATACCGATATCAACAAGGTTTATGCCAAGGTTCTGACGCAGGACAATGAATATAAGGTGCTGGAATTTGCAGAGAATTTCCGCTTGAATGGAGAACGCTCGGAGTACGAGGCACTCTTTAACCTGATGTCGAACGACGGCTACTTTGTTCCGCAGATGGTTATGATAGAAACCAATAGCGCAGGACTTGTCCGCCGGATTTATATCACCGACGAGGTCACCGAACCGACTGCGAATCAGAAAAAAGGTCTGTATCAGAACTTCTCCTCCGATACGGCAGTCTATAAATCAGGCTCGGGTACCGTTGGCGGTTTCTGGCTGATAGGCCCGGATACCAAGATTTTTGAAATTTACAAAAAGGGCAACGGGATTGATACCGAAACCTCAAAGATTACACCGAAGAATCTGTTCCGACTCTCCGACGGTGTAAAGCCGGAAATCAAAATCTACAACTCGGCAACAGACCGTGTGGCAAATGTGGCAGTCATTCATTACAATGCCGGTATGCCAATCTTCAAGGACGATAACCACACCCGGCAGATTGTGGTTGTGGATAGTGTAGAGGATAAGCTCCTGGAGAGCGGAGAAATCGTTCAGATACTCAAAGGTACCCACTTAGGACAATTATGTGAGTACCGGATTAGTCCAGAGGCAAAGAATATGGAAATTTTAAAGCGTGGTGACTGTATCTACGGTGCGTTTAACAGTGAAAATATTCTCTATGGCTATGAGCTTCGTTTCTCGCAGGAGCAAAAGGCAGAGCATAACCGCTTTGATTATCTCTCTGCAATCCTGTTCGGAGATAAGGAGTATGTCGCAGAGGCGGCTTACGGAAATGTGAACAACACCCGACACGGTATGATTGGAACTGTGGTGGAAAAGGTCAAGGTCGGCAGCCACTATGCAGCGGTAATCCGGGCAATCGGCTCCAATCAGACCTATATTTACCCGACCGATGCCGGAAGCTATGTCTATACTCTGTCTGAGCGGAGCGGAAAGCCTCAGCCCAGCAGTATGGAAAACTTAGATATCGGCAGTCAGGTCTTTATTGCAGGCCGTTATGGTTATGCACGTGACATCTTTGTTTATGCAGATTAAGGAATTTGTATTTTAAGCGTCCAAAAGGCGCAGAAAGGATGAATAAACATGAAGAAAAAAATTTTTAGTGTAGCGATTGCGGCGGCTATGATGGCATCGTCGTTGACCGCTATGG
Source organism: Oscillospiraceae bacterium (assembly GCA_015068965.1). Taxonomy (GTDB): domain Bacteria; phylum Bacillota; class Clostridia; order UBA1381; family UBA1381; genus RQCD01. The sequence goes on along the minus strand of SVJN01000095.1, from coordinate 9 downwards.
CGGCTCCGA
>SVJN01000094.1 GCA_015068965.1 Oscillospiraceae bacterium | reverse complement strand
CGATTGGAAAGGACGGTGTGCTTGCAATTTTAACCGGTGTGGTAATCGGTGCCGTGAATCACATCAACCTCTATCTGAGCGGTAAAATGCCCGGCGTGATTTTCTTTCCGATTGTAAATGGCGGTGTGATTATCCTTTCCGGTCTGGTGGCAATGCTGGTGTTCCGGGAACGCCTGGATAAAAAACAACAGATTGGTCTGGTTGTTGGCATTATTGCCACGTGTTTGCTGGGTATATAGGAACAACAACCGTAGGGGCGACTATCAGTCGCCTGCGGGCGGATAATATCCGCCCCTACAACGGTAAATTATAATATTAATTTTGCCACAGCTCCATTATTTTTGCATTCTGATTTTTTTACATCCCTTGTATTTGTTCCGCAATATATTCCCCTACACCTTCTCCCATTGAGAGCATGGTACGGTTCAATCTTGCGCTGGATGCCGCAATATGGCTGAAGGATGCCCCGCGGCAGGCAACAAACAGATTGTCAAATTCCTTCGCCATGCAACATTCTATCGGGATTTCATACGGATATTCCAGTTCCCGGCACATTCCGCCTTCGCCATGCACATCTAAGGCATGGTCTGCAATTGCAACACATCTGCCGGTTTTCGGCTGAGCAAGAATTCCTGCACGCACCTCCTGCTCAGTCAGTACATGACGGCCTACCAATCGGTAGCCCTCCCGGATTCCTGCCTGATAGATTTTTTTCAAGGTATAACCTTGCATATTTTTTTCCTGCTGAAGATAATGCCAATACTGATACACCCGTGCATGACCGACAGCATCAGCTTTTTCTCCCAATTCAAAATACTCTTTTCCTTCCATGGTGGGTAGCATATTCACATTGATATCACCATTCGGATAAAGGACAAAGCAGGAAATCACCCTTTCCTCTTCCCGGTTTTTCCACCCGGAACACTCAGGACTGCGCCTCTCTTCCGGAATTTCATCCACGTAATCAACATCCGGCATTTTCTGAATCCGGAATACATAACTCACACCGTTCAAACGATCCATTCCGTCATCTGACGGTTCCTGATACCGTTTTCTATCTGTCCCGAAAGCAACCTCACAACCGGTGGCTCTTGCAAGCACAATGTCTCCTGAAGCATCCACAAAGGTATCTGCAAAAATTCTGTTTTCTCCCTCTGGTGTGCTAACCGTGACTGATTTTATTTTATGTCCCTCTTTTTCGCAAGAAATGAATCTACTTTCAAACAAGGTTGTCATTTTTTTTTGATATGGTTTGAAAATTTCCCCGATTGCTTTTCGCATTGCATCCGGTTCAAACTGATAACGACACATCGGGCCATCCTTTTGCAAAAAAGCACATCTGCCGAGTGTTGCTTCATATGGCAAATCCACACCGACCGACAACCCCCAGGGATGTTCTGTAAAGGAATGCTTGCTCCAATCCAATCCGGTATCCGGCTCAAACAGATTCAGATTCGGAACTACCTCCACCACATGAGCACCATTTTCTATTTTAGAAAGCTCCTCTCTGATTTGCTGATGCAAACCGTCTAATGTAACACCCGGTTCAAAACCGTCTACGCCACTAAAAACCGCCGTTCCGCCAAAATCCGGATTCCGGTCAATGACAACCGTTTTGATACCTTTTTGAACCAAACGATAAGCACAACCAATTCCGCCCATTCCTGCACCAAGCACGCAAACCTGCGTTTGAATTGTCCGCATTTATTTCACCTTCTTTATTACCGGAATCCAGATTTCCCAATCGAATTCCTCCCCGCTCATATCTACCGGATAGACCTCTATATTTGGTAATTCTGGATTTCTCTCATACCCTACCGAAGCAAACCATTGCCACAGGATTCTGTGATAAAATCCGTTTACGGTTTCATCATCGGTTCCACGCATTCCAAAGCATACCCAAAGCGATTCAGGAATTCGTTGCGATGATTCATTTTGTGTCCCTCTTCCAATGTTTCCAATCAGGCATCGGACACAATCCTCCTGATTATCATAAACGGCATATAGCTTTTCCTGCTCCGGCTTGCATAATTGTTCTGAGCGCGCATCGTTATAAAACTGCTCCCAGACACGTTCACAGCATTCGGTATCCTCTATCGCTGACTCTCCACAAATGCCATGCACCCAGAATTCCGGCAAATCTAACACCTGATAGGAAAGACTTTCTCCGCCCGTTGTCAGAATCTGCGTACTAAGCCTTGTCAGTACAGAAAAGGAGGTTTTTTCTTTGATTGCCTCGGATGGTGCAACTCCGTGAAATTCCCGGAATGCACGTGAAAATGAGGATGCAGAATCATAACCATACCGAAACGCAATTTCTGTAATGGATTGCTTGCTTTGATATAAATCCACCGCCGCCTGAGACAATCTCCTTTTTCGGATATATTCATTCAACGGAATTTTTGCGACAAAGGAAAATATTCTGCGGAATTCATAGAGTGACATATTCGCTTTTTTCGCCAGCTCTGCCACATCAATTTCTCCGGTCAGATTTTTTTCAATTTCTTCAATAATATCTTCAAAATAAATCATTTTGTGTCCCTTTTTAGAGTGGTTGAACATCCTGCGAGGTTCCCCAAACCGTCATTTCCTCAACAACAACACCTTCCGGCTGATTTGCCGCATAGAAAACTGCATCTGCAATATGCTCGGGATATAATGTCTGACATTCCTCTGCGATGCCTGCACTCTTCTGAAAGCCCGTACTTGCCGCCGCCGGAATGATGCAGGTTGCACGCACGCCAAACGGACGAAGCTCCACATAAAGTCCCTTGGTGAAGTTTAAAACACCAGCCTTTGCCGCCGCATAAACCGACCATCCGCCCCAGCAATGTCTGGCGCAAACGGAGGAAATATTTACAATCGTTCCACTCTTTTGTTCCTTCATCAGCGGGGCAAAAATCTGTGAGCCGTAAATCACACTGTTTAAATTGAGTGCAATCGCACAGTCAATTTCTTCTGCGGTTTGTTCTGCCACCTCTGCAATTCGCACACCACCGCCGGCATTGTTCACCAAAACATCTATCCGCCGGTATTTTTCTAAAATAGCAGTCTTTACCTTTACCCAATCGCTATATTTGGTTACATCCAGTACATAGCCTTCTGCAAAGCTGTATTCTTCTACTACTTTTTTGACCTTTTCTGCATCTCTGGAGGCAATCAACACCGTGTCTCCGTTTTTCTTGAATTTTTTGGCTGTTGCAAGACCGTATCCACCGGTTGCTCCGGTAATTAACACAATTTTATCCATCGAGAACACCTCTTTTTTTCTTTTATTGTATCTGAATATTTTGAAATTTTCAATACAGTTCTTGCACTTTTCTGCAAAAAAGAGATGCAAAAACTTCGTTTTACATCCCTTTGAATCTTATTCTTCTTTTTTCTTTTGTCCCTGCGTAAATGCAGCATTACTGTAGCCGTCGTTGGATTCCAAATCCTCACGCCATTTCTGATACATCTTTTCATAAACGGCATCTTCAATTTCCGGTGTTCCGAGTGAGAAGGTCGGTAACAGCATATCTCCCGCAGCCTTTGGATCACAGCAGGTGGTATCATTTCTGTACTGTTCACGCACCGCCTTATCACGCAAATCCGGAATCTGCATCGGCATTCCGCCCTTTAAGATAGAGCGGTATGCAAACAAGCCGGGCAGGAACATATCCAATGCTTCATATACATCAATGATATCTGCATTTTTATCACCACGAATCCGTTCTACAAAATGGTACATGGAGAAAAAGTCGGAGCCACCGTGACCAAAATGCTTGCTCTTTTCCTCATCCACCGCCGGGCGGTAGCCAATCAGATTATCTGCTTTATACTGACCGGAATAATCATCTGCCTTTACATAAAGCATATGTACATCGCCTGCTTGTGCATCCTCACGTGCTGATTCCATTCTTCCCTTGCTTCCATAGACAGAATACCAGATAGAATTTTCATACAAACCGCCGTGAATACTCTTGATAATTCCTCCGTTTTCAAGCGTTACCATTTCAATTCCGAACTGTCCGCCCATACAACCAGTCCGCAAATTCCGTTCATTCCGGGTACCCTCAAAGCCAACAACCGATACCGGTCGGAGACCGGTCATATGAATAATCGGTCCTAATGAATGCGTACAGTAAAAGGTGGAATACATCGAATTCCGCCAATGTGTTTTATCTCCGTAGGTAATGCTCGGCCAGATGGATTCACAATTGTGTACATATTCGCATTCGCCATACTCAAACTCACCGATTTTGCCTTCCTGATAAAGCTTTTTCATTTCATACGGTGCCGGCATATAACAGTAGTTTTCACCGTAGGCATAAACCATTCCGGTTTCCTCTACAGCTTCCACCAGTTCAACCGCTTCCTTCATGTTCTGCACCGGCAGAACCTCAGAAAACACGTGCTTTCCTGCCTTCATTGCCGCAATGGCAAAGGGTGCGTGCTCGTTTGCATAGTTTGCTAACACAACGGCATCCATATCATGCTTGATAAATTCATCAAAGCTCTTGTAGTAGGTAATATCATTGTCCGGGAATGCCGCCTTCTGACGTTCCAGACCTTCCTCCCACTTATCACAGATTGCAACAATTTCTGCATTTTCTGCCTGAGCACAGTAGTTAATCATACTGGTACCACGAAAGGCACCCATAACACCGATTTTGATTTTTTTCACTCCGCATTCCTCCAATTCTATTTTCTCTAATGATATTGTACCACATCATTTTCAAAAATCCATAGAAAATTTCCATGTATTTATGGAAAAAAGCAAGATTATAATGTTTCTGCCCAATTTACAGCCTGCTCCACCCATTTTGCAATTTCTTTATTTTCATACTTTTCATTCCCACAATAGGTAATTTTATTTCCCAACGCAACTCCATGCGGTGCATCCGGGTAAATATGCAGTTCAAAGGTATGTCCTGCTTTTGCATATGCCTCTGCCAGTACAAGAGAATTTTTCACATTAACTGTCTGGTCGTTGGAAGTGTGCATGATAAATGCCGGAGCAGATTTTTCATCCACATGGAGTTCCAAGCTGGCTTTTTGCTTCATTTCCTCCGTCACCTGCTCACAACCGAACAGATTCTGAAAGCTTCCAATATGAGCGAAAGTCTCATCTGCTGAAACCACCGGATAAATCGGCATAATACCGGTCGGCTTGTTATAGCCGTAGGGCATATCCAATGCTTCATAAACTTCCGGCAGGTGCCACAAAATACCAAGGCTGGCTGTCAGATGTCCACCGGCAGAAAATCCGGTTACAAAGACTTTTTCCGAATCAATTCCGTACTCCTCTGCATGGTCACGGATATGCTTCATTGCTGCAGATGCCTGAATCAACTGTGTCGGGAAAGCTCTTCCCGGGTCGGTGTCTGTAACAGAATAGTGCAGAACAAATGCCTGATACCCGTACGGGATAAATGCCTGCGCAATCGGTTCCCCCTCACGGTCGGCACAAACACAACGATAACCGCCACCGGGAATCACTAAAATTGCTTTTCGTGTAAAATCTGCTATCGGGTCGGCAAGATAAGCATCCAGGTAAACCGCTTCATTATTTTCTTCCAAATAAATTCGTTTTATATTCATTTTTAAATTCCTTTCACAAAAAAGTAGGGGTCGATGCCCACATCAACCCGTAAAACCGGGCGGATGCGGGCATCCGCCCCTGCAATAGCCTTTAGTATTATTTATTATTTGTTGAGTCCATGCTTCACACGGTCACGTTCTTCTGCACGTTTTCCGTCATTGAAGCGGTCAAGGGTACCAACCAGATAGCCGGTAATTCTGCGGATACGGTCAAAGCCGATTCCATCCTCACCCTCTGCACGTCCGCATTTCGGGCAATGGTCACCGATAATACCGGTGTAGCCACAAACCGGGTCACGGTCAACCGGATGGTTGATAGAACCGTAACCGATGCCTGCATCATGCATTGCACGGATTACCTTTTCAAATGCCTTTAGGTTCTTGGTCGGGTCACCGTCCAGCTCGACATAAGAAATATGACCTGCGTTGGTAAGTGCATGATACGGACCTTCCTTTGCAATCTTATCAAATGCACTGATATTATAGTAAACCGGTATATGGAACGAGTTGGTGTAATAATCCCTGTCGGTTACACCTTCAATTTCGCCGTAGCGCTTCTTATCCATTCTGACGAAACGTCCGGACAAGCCTTCTGCCGGGGTTGCCAGCAAGGTAAAGTTCATGCCGGTCTTTTCACTTTGTGCATCCATTCTTGCACGCATATGAGAAATGATATCAAGACCCAAGTTCTGCGCACGTTCGCTCTGACCGTGATGCTCGCCAATCAAAGCAACCAAAGCCTCTGCTAAGCCGATAAAGCCGACCGAAAGAGTTCCGTGCTTTAATACCTCTCTCAAATCATCGTCAATGCTCAAATTCTCAGAATCCAGCCATACGCCCTGTCCCATCAGGAAGGGGAAGTTACGGACTCTTCTGCTTGCCTGAATTTCAAAACGAGCTAAGAGCTGTTCAATACATAAATCAATCTTCTTATCCAATTCGTCAAAGAACCAGTTTACATCACCCTTTGCCCGGATAGCAATTCTGGGCAGGTTAATAGAAGTAAAGGACAAGTTTCCACGACGGTTTGAAATTTCTCTGGACTTATCGTGTACATTACCGATAACACGGGTTCTGCAGCCCATGTATGCAATTTCTGTTTCCGGAGTACCCTTGTAATATTGCTTATTAAAGGGTGCATCCACAAAGGAGAAATTCGGGAACAGACGCTTTGCGCTGACTCTGCACGCCAACTGGAACAAATCATAGTTCGGATCGCCCGGATTATAGCTGATACCCTCCTTGACACGGAAAATCTGAATCGGGAAAATCGGGGTTTCGCCATTACCAAGACCTGCTTCATTTGCAAGCAGAACATTCTTCATAACCATTCTTCCCTCTGCAGAGGTATCCATACCATAGTTAATGGAAGAGAACGGTGTCTGTGCACCTGCACGGGAATTCATGGTGTTCAGGTTATGGATAAATGCTTCCATTGCCTGATAGGTTGCACGGTCGGTTTCCTTTTCGGAATGTGCGGTTGCAAACTCCTGCGCCTTTTCGATTGCCTTGCGGTCTAAGCCCTTTTTCTCTAAAATATCAGCTTCTGCCTTACAATAATCTGCAAAATCACTCATACCGAGGTGATAACCGTCTGCTTCTAATTGCACACGGATTGCCTTCAAATCTTCCTCAGTCAGCTCGCTGCCACAGCTCATTTCCAGAGCCTTCTGCAGATTTGCAGTATACTTTCTGCAGTAGGTTTTCTTAACGCCCGGTGCCATACCATAATCAAAGTTTACAATACTCTGACCGCCGTGCTGGTCATTCTGATTGGACTGTACTGCGATACAAGCCAATGCCGCATAGCTGGCAATATCATTCGGCTCTCTTAAAACACCGTGACCGGTGGAGAATCCATCCTTGAATAAATCCAAAAGGTCAATCTGACAGCAGGTGGTGGTCATGGTTAAAAAGTCGAGGTCATGGATATGAATGTCGCCCTCCTTGTGTGCCTTTGCAAACTCCGGCTTTAACACAAACTTTTCAAAAAATTCCTTTGCACCCTCTGAACCGTATTTGAGCATAGTTCCCATTGCAGTATCTGCGTTTACGTTTGCATTTTCACGCTTGATATTGGAATCCTTTGCATCCTTAAAGGTCAAATCCTCATAAATCTGCATGAGGTTGGATTTCATTTCACGGCTTCTGGTTCTTTCAGAACGGTATACGATATATGCTCTTGCAGTACGCACATGGCCATTACGGATTAATACCTTTTCGACAACATCCTGAATCTGTTCCACAGTCGGGATTTCTAAATCCATTTCCTCCATTTCAATCAAGACTTGCTTTGCCAAATCCATGGAGTATGCAAAATCATCTCTGCGGATACTTGCAATGAATGCTTTGTTAATTGCTTGTGCAATTTTTTCAATATTAAACTCCAGAATTCGCCCGTCACGTTTTTTAATTTTCTCTACCATCTTTTTTTCTCCTTTCTTTTTTCTTGTGTAAACGGCGGTCTTATGCCGTTTTTTATTCAAATTATGTATAAAATTTATATTGTGTCGTAAAGAAAAATATACACAATATGTTGTGTTGCTCCTCAATTATATCTCTATATCATGTATTTGTCAATAGGTAAATGCAAAAATAATTATTACAATTTATTGACAAATTTTGAAATTCATGTATAATAGTATTGGAAACAATAAATCTATGGAGGAAAAACCATGTCTTTATGCGAAAAATTTTTAGTAGCACAGTCCGGAGGACCAACTTCAGCAATCAATGCAACCCTTTGCGGTGTCATTGAAGCAGCAATTGCAAACCAAATTCCGATTCTTGGAGCAGTACATGGCATCAAGGGTGTTATGAATGAACAGTTTATCCCTTTGAACGATATTTTTTCTTCAAAAGAAAACCGTACCTTATTAAAAACAACCCCGGCGGCATATCTTGGCTCCTGCAGAATGAAGCTTCCTGACTTAGACAAAGACAATGCTCTATATGAAAAGATTTTCCATGTTCTGAAGCAAAACGAAATCACCTGCTTCCTCTATATCGGCGGCAATGATTCGATGGATACCGTCTGGAAGCTATCTGATTATGCAAAAGCACATCAGATTGATATCCGATTTATCGGCATTCCGAAGACGGTTGATAATGATTTGTTAGGAACCGACCACACCCCCGGCTTTGGCTCTGCGGCAAAATATGTTGGTGCAACCATCCGGGAAATTGCAAGAGACAGTGCAGTTTATGCAGAACGCTCGGTTACCATTGTTGAAATTATGGGCAGAAATGCAGGCTGGCTAACCGCCGCATCATGCCTGGCACGCTGCTCTACCTCGTATGCACCGCATTACATTTATCTGCCGGAGAAACCCTTTTCAAGGGAGCAATTTATCCGGGATATTGAGGCTTGCCCTGCAAGAAATATGATTATTGCAGTTTCGGAAGGGATTCAGAACGAAGATGGTGTTTATATTTCAGCACAAGAGGCACAAGCATCTGATATCTTTGGTCATGCACAATTAGCCGGTGCGTGCCGCGTTCTTTCTGACATTGTGGACAAGCATTTCCACTATAAAACACGTGGCATTGAGCTGAGTATTCCGCAACGGTGCAGTGCACATTTTGCATCCTTGACCGATCTGAATGAAAGTGTACGGATTGGTTTTGCAAGTGCCGAGGCGGCACTCTCCGGAAAAACCGGTATCATGTTCGGTTTCCGCCGCGGAAAGGATTATTATTCTGTAGACCTTGTTGAAAATCCGGTTTGCGAGGTTGCAAACAAGGAACGAAAGCTCCCGGAACAATATATCAATGCAGTCGGAAACGATGTTACACCGGCATTTTTGGATTATGTCAAACCTCTCATTCAGGGAGAACCTGATTTCATTTTAGAGAACGGATTGCCGAAGCATATTGCATTAGAGGTTTTTTAAAAATCATACAAGGGGATGTTTAAAAATGTACCGACCGTTTGACGGCTTTTCATAAGCATTTACAAGCATTACAAAACATTTAAAATTGCAAATTTTTGTAGAAATCCGCAAAAAATGCGGATTTCTCTTTATTTTTATGCCGTCAAACTACGAATTCAACGAACCTCTCGACGTACCCGCGTACGCCATCGGGCAAGGTATTGTGCGTCAGAGAACCGCACAATACTTCGTTTCATTCGTTCTGCACTATTTTTAAACTTCCCCTTTTTTCTTTCCAAAAATGTATATCTTTTCTAAAAACGGATATGCTATATGCAGGAAAGGAGTGATAAGAATGAATAATCAAAACAACAATCAACAAAATAATCAGAAAAACAATCAGCAGAACAACAAGCAAAATAATAACCAGCAGAACAATAAACAAAACAACAAGCAGGACTAATTTTCTCACATACGCTCC
>SVJN01000093.1 GCA_015068965.1 Oscillospiraceae bacterium | reverse complement strand
CCTGAGTCAACTCCTTGTGAAAGAAGCGCGCCGCCATTTGATTCATTTGATAAATCCGCTGTTTTTTCTGATGCAATGCGTGGTCAACCCGATTATCCTCCTCCGGGAGTACAATGCCTGCCCGATCTGCTAAAAGCTTTAGTGCCTCGGTAAAATCCAGTCCCTCTGTCCGCATGACAAACTGCACCAGATTTCCGCTTGCATTACAGCCAAAGCAATGATAAAGCTGTTTTTCACGGCTGACGTGGAAGGAGGGAGATTTTTCCTTGTGAAATGGGCACAGACCGCTATAATCACGTCCTGTTTTTTTGAGCTGAACATATTGCGAAATATAGTCCACGATATCGTTTTCCGCAAATACTTCGTTGATTATTTCGTCCGAATAACGTGCCAATCCTTTTAATCCTCCTTTGAGTTTACCATTTATAATGGTTACAATACGGATTTCGACACAAAAGAAAAAAATCCTTTTTTTCAAAACAAATTTTGCCAAAAATTTTTTCCCGGTGCAAAAAAAGAGGGAAACACAGATAAAATCTTCCTTATCAATGTTTCCAATTCTTTTAAAATTATGCAAAAACCCGGAAAAGTCTGTAGATTCAGCTTCCGGAATCGGTCGGAACCGATTGGGCAGAGCTTTCTGCATCGACTGCCGGGACAATACTGCCGGCGGCATAATAATTCGGAACCTCACCAACGATAATGCTCTCGGCAACCGGAACGGTAGCAGAAACCGTTTCGCTGCGTTGACCGAGTGCAGAAATGATATAAACGCTCATACTGACGTTTAAGTAAATCCGGTGCTTGACCTGATTGATTCCGACGGTGGTAAATTCCTCGGAAAAATCTGCCCGGGCAACGGCACCGGGGCGTACCTTGACCGGAATCCGGGGGCCGATTCCGGAGAATACCTCCTGAGAAAGCAGGTTTCCTAACGGAATCCGGAGTTCTCCGGCCGGGAGGTTTTCAGCACGGTTGGCAAGCTCGGATAACAAAAGTGTTTTGAATCGGTTCATGCGTGCTGAGTCGGTTTCGATAGCACTCACAATTCCGCCATTGCGGAAGGACAAGCGGACAAAATTCCCGTAGGAGAACGCATCCTGCTCCTGTAAATGCAAAAGACTCTGATTCACGGTCTGTGTTGCTAAATTTCTGGCATAAATCTGCACATGAGCAACATACGCCGGATGAATCTGCACCAAAAACAGATATCCTGCCATGATGGGAAAAACCAGAAGCAGAATCAAGAAAAATGCCGAGGTTAATGTCTGCCTGGTTCGCGGGGAAATGTAAAAGAATCGGCGACGGTCAAATGAGATTCGCATAGAAAAACCTCCTTTGCGATATAGTATGCAGGCTTCTGTTTTTTGTGATTCAGAGGTTTTTTTTAGCATATTTCTGAAAAATAAATGAATTTTTTGTAAAAATAAGTGAAAATTGTGAAAAAAACTGTACAAATCAGATTCTTTATGATATAATAATCCCAAATGTACAATGCAAGAAGTAAACGATTGCAGTAAAAAATGTATCCGAAATCGTATATAAAAATATCTAAAAGGAGGCTTTCAGGAATGATAAGCAAGGCATTTCAGAACATTGTATCCCAAATGGCGGAGGTGTTTCCGAAGCGGTTCGGAATTGCAGATGCACAAGGATTGGTGCTGGCGGCAAACGGTCCCGAGCTTTCGGAGGAAGTGGCAGAGGAGTTAATCTATGCAGTTGGTAATAATGACAAGCTGTTTTTCAAAAACGGCTATACTGTCAGACTGATTGCAGGCAAGCCCTACACCGAATACATCGTCTATGTAGAAGGAACCGACGAGGTTTCCAAGTATTGCTGTAACGCAATTACGGTTGCGGCAAACAATGTCCGTTATTATTATGACGAAAAATATGATAAGACCATTTTCATGCAGAATATTATTTTTGATAATATGCTGGCATTTGACCTGCATCAGAAAGCACATGAGCTTCATGTGGAGATTGATGTGCCCAGAGCAGTATTTTACATTAAGGCACTCAAAAAGGGAGAAAGCGGAATCTATGAAGTGATCCGCAATATGTTCCCGGACAAGGAAAAGGATTTTATTGTCAACATTGATACCGACAATCTGGTTCTGATTAAGGAATTGAAGGAGGTTGTTTCCTCCACAGAGCTCGAAGCAATGGCACAGTCTATTTTAGACACCATTCATTCAGAGACGATGCTCAGTGCACTGGTGGGAATCAGCACCGTTGCAGAATCCATTGACCAGTTGAACAATGCCTACAAGGAAACCCAGATTGCAATTGAAGTCGGCAAGGTGTTTGACGAAGAAAAATATATTTTGAATTATGAAAACCTTGGTATCGGCCGCTTGATTTATCAGCTTCCGATTAAGCTTTGCGAGCTTTTCCTGCAGGAGGTATTCAAAAAGGGAGATATCACCCTCCTGGATAGCGAAACCATCCTGACCATTAACAAATTCTTTGAAAATGACCTGAATGTATCTGAAACCTCCAGACAGCTCTTTGTACACAGAAATACGCTGGTATACCGTCTGGAAAAAATCTATAAGCTGACCGGTCTGGATCTGAGAAAGTTTGACCAGGCAATTGTCTTTAAGGTGGCGATGATGGTACACAAGTATCTGGTATCAAATTCTCTGAAGATATGACGGTACGTCACGGAGGAGTATTGTTATGATTAAGTTTGTTGATGTCACAAAAGAATACGACAATGGAACTGTGGCACTCAAGAATGTCAATATCAGCATTGAAAACGGAGAGTTTGTTTTCTTAGTCGGGTCTTCCGGTGCCGGAAAAACAACCGTAACCAAGCTTTTGATGCGGGAACAGAATGTAACAGAGGGTGAAATTTACTTGGGGGATGAGGATATCACCAAAATTCCGCATAAAAAGATTCCGTATCTGCGGCGGAAAATGGGCGTTGTGTTCCAGGATTTCCGTCTGTTAGAGGATCGTACCGTTTATGAAAATGTTGAATTTGCGATGCAGGTGGTTGGTGCATCCAGAAGGGAAATCCGCCGCCGTGTGCCGAATGTTTTGAATCTTGTGGGACTCAATTATAAAGCGAAGATGTTCCCCAGACAGCTCTCGGGCGGTGAACAGCAACGTGTTGCGCTGGCAAGAGCGTTGGTGAACAATCCGCTGATTCTGGTTGCGGACGAGCCGACCGGTAATTTAAATCCCAAAACCGCAATGGAGATTATGGAAATTCTGGAAAATATCAATTCCATGGGTACAACGGTTATTATGGCAACGCACGCAAAGGATATTGTTGATATTATGAAAAAACGTGTCATTGAAATTGAGGACGGCGTAGTCGTCCGGGATGAGCAGGGAGGAGTTTACCAGCATGAGCCGGATGAGGATTAAGTATTCGCTGTCACAGGCAAGAAAAAATATGTGCAGAAACGGCTTGATGACGGCGGCATCTTTGTTTACCATTGCAAGCTGTCTGGTGATTTTAGGTGTGTTTACGATTCTGACCATGAATATCGGCGCATTGACCAGTCAGGTGCAGGAGAGCTGCGAAATTCAGTTGTTTTTAAAAACAGGTACCGCACAGGTGCGTGTAGAACAGATTAAGGAAGAAATTCTTGCAACGGAGAATGTCCGGGAAGCGGTACTCTTTACCAAGGAGGATATGCTTTCCTATGTAAAGGAGGACTTGTTCTCGGAGCGGGAAGAGCTTTTGGAAGGTTTAGACGGGGAGAATAACCCGTTTAGCGATTCTTATAAAATTACATTGGACAACATTGCATTTTCTCAGGAAACCTCCGAAAAGCTCCAGAAGCTTTCAGATGTTGACCATGTGGTAAATGAAGAAAGTGTTGTCAATACCGTTCTGACCTATTCTTCCATTATCCGGAAAATCAGCATCGGTATTATGGCATTGCTTCTGCTGATTTCGATTGTGATTATTTCCAACACAGTCAAGCTGACGGTATTTAACCGCCGCAAGGAAATCAATATCATGAAATATATCGGTGCAACCGACTATTTTATCCGGGTTCCGTTTGTATTTGAAGGACTTTTAATTGGTCTGGTCGGTGCAGGCATTGCATTCGGGTTGATGTCCTGGGGCTATATTGCACTTTATGGCTTTGCCAAGGAAATCGGATTTGAAGTGTTTGATTTGATTACATATCCGGAATTGGCTCCGGTACTCGGAATTTTGTTTGTTTGCGTGGGATGCCTGATTGGTGTTGCCGGAAGCGGACTTTCAATGAAAAAATATCTGCGTGTATAGGAGGCAAAAATATGAAAAAGCTGATTCGCATTTTGGTTAGTGCGGTGCTTGTTCTCTCTGTGCTTTCCCCGTCTGTGCTTGCGGCAAAGAGCGTCAGCGAGCTAAAAAAGGATATGCAGGCACGCAGTAATGAAATGAAAAAAATTGAAAAGCAGATTGAAGCCAAAAAGGACGAGAAGGAAGTGCAGGTTCAGCAAAAGGAAAAGCTGGATGTACAGATTACGGCTCTTTTGGGTGATATTGGCGATATTGAGGATGTCATAGACGAGAAGAATCGTGAAATTGACAAGAAAAACGGTGAAATCGAAACCCTCAATCAAAAGATTGTGGATAATACCGAGGTATTGAAAACCCGGCTTAAGGTCATGTATGAATACGGAAATTCCACTTATTTTTCTTTGATTCTGGAATCTAAGGGCTTGAGTGATATGTTCACAAGAATTGCCGCAGTCAAGAGCATCCTAAAGCATGACCAGGATTTGATTGATAGCTTTGAGCTTGCAAGAAGCGAGGTAGAAGCGGCAAAGGCAGTCATTGAAACCGAAAAGCAGGAGCAGGTGGAGGCAAAATCCATTCTGGAATCCAAAAAGAATGAGTTAAAGAAGCTGCAATCGGAGAAAAATGCAGTCATTGCAAGCATTAACAGTGATATTAAGGAGCTGGAAAAGGCAGAAAAGAAGGCAGAAAGTGATTATAAGTCGATTCAGGCGGAATTGAATAAGGCACTTTCGCAATCCAAAAGCACACCGGCATATCAAGGAAACGGAAAATTCCTTTGGCCGTCTGCGGCATCAAGCCGGGTGACCTCAGAGTATGGCTACCGGATTCATCCGATTTCCGGCTATAAGAAATTGCACCGAGGACTGGATATCGGTGCGGCGGCAGGCACAAATGTTCTGGCTGCAGAGGCGGGAACAGTCATGACGGCAGGCTGGAATAATAGCTACGGCTATTATATCACCATCAATCATGGCGGCGGTTATGTCACACTTTATGCACATAACAGTAAGCTTTTGGTTTCAAAAGGGGCAAAGGTTACCAAGGGACAGGTCATTGCAAAGGTTGGTTCAACCGGCAATTCGACCGGTCCGCATATCCATTTTGAAGTTATGGTAAACGGAACCTGCCAGAACCCCAGAAATTACCTTTAAAAATGGTCGGAGGTTCGTTATTTTAGAACCTCCGAATTTTTTTTCTTTGTAATGCATAGAATTTTAATGTAAAATGATAAAAAGACGGAGCGGATGTATGGAGACGAAAAAACTAATCGGAATTACAGCGGCAGCAACCGCTGCAGGTGTGTTGCTAATCATCGCAATTCTGCTCGGACCTTGCCTGAAGCCGGTTTTAAAAATGGCATATGTGGCAAGAATTTTAGAGCATGAGTATTATTTTGATGCAGATATGGAAAGCCTGACCGACTATGCTTTGAGCGGTATGGCAATCTCTACCGAGGACCCTTATACGAACTATTATCCGGAGGATTATTTTTCGGACTATATGGAAAATCATGAAAATAGCTATCTCGGTGTGGGAATTGTGGTCGGAGCAGATGAGCGGGCAGAGCATTTGGAGATTATGTCTGTCACACCGGATTCCCCGGCGGAGCGGGCAGGACTGCTTGCAGGCGACCTCATTTTGTCGGTGGATGGAACGGAATACTCTGCAGATGATATGGATGAATTGGTCAAAAAGCTCCGTGGAGAGCGGGAGGATATCGGCACCATGTTTGAGTTTTTGATTCTGCGGAACCAGCAGGATAAAATCCTTTTAGATGTGGAAATGAATGTGGTGGAAAAGGATACTGTCCGTGGAAAAATGCTGGAGGAGGGAATCGGATATCTGCGGATTACCGGCTTTGACCGCAAGGATTCCCATGACGAAGAAGCAAAGGATACTTATGATGAGCTTTTGCAGGAGGAGGAAAAGCTTCGGGATAAAGGCATGAAAAAGCTGATTCTGGATTTAAGAGATAATCCGGGCGGAGACCTGGAGGTTGTCAGCGACATTGCAGACTATTTCCTGCCTCGTGGTATCATCACCTATACCGAAACCAAGCAAGGTAAACGCCGGGATATTGAGTCGGATGCGTATTGTGTGAACTTTCCGATGGTAGTGCTGATAAATGGGAATAGCGCCTCGGCATCCGAGGTTCTGACTGCAGCACTAAAGGATTATGAACGTGCTACCATAGTCGGGGAAACCTCGTTCGGAAAAGGGATTGTCCAGACGATTTTCATGTTGCCGGATCATTCCGGAATGTCTGTTACAACCGCACAGTATTTTTCGCCGAAAGGAAATCAGATTCATAAAATCGGTATTGAACCGGATGTTGTGGTAGCATCGGGAACCGACTTGCCGGTTTCGCAGATTCCGGAGTCGGAGGATGTACAATTACAAAAGGCAATTGAGCTAATCAGAACAAAAGAATAAAAAAAATCTCAAATCACGTGGCTGGTTTGAGATTTTACTTTATAGGAAACTTCGTTCCTATAAAGAAAAAAGAATTGAATGCCCGTGCGAAATTTTCCGCTAATAGCGGAAACGCACATGGGCGTAACAAAGCGACCCGCTTCTTCTTACCGCTCTGCATCAGTTCAAAGTATAGGATAATTTTATGGAGCGGTTGCGGCGAAGCCGCTTTGTTCAATCATTGAACGTGATGCGTTTTACTGTGGAGGATATGTTATGATTAAGCTTTCAAGGTGGCTTTATCTCCATCCGTTGACCGTGCTTTTAGCGGTTTTTTGCTATATCAACCGGACGTTGGAATTTTTTGCAATGGCATTTTTGATTATGACCGTGCATGAGCTTTCACATCTTCTGGCGGCGGTGTGTATAGGCTTGCGGCCGGCAAGGATTGTGTTCTATCCCTTTGGAGTAAATCTGAAGCTGAAAAACACGCTGGTTTACAGTATCAGCGATGAAATCATCCTCTATCTGGCAGGACCGCTTTCCAACCTTCTGTTGGCATTGGTGTGCGTGGTGTTGTTTCGGGATATTGCCGGTTGGGAACGGTTCTATCTCCAGAACCTTTTATTGTTCGGGATGAATATGCTCCCGATTCTGCCGTTAGATGGCGGCGTAATTGTAAAAAAGATATTGGCACACCGACTCGGTACAAAAACTGCACAACGGTTGATGCAAGGCGTTTCGGCTGTACTGATTGCCGGGTTGTGCGTGTTTGGAGGTTATCTGATTTATCAGAATCGGTTTCATGCTTCCATTACCTTTTTGGTGGTGTTTCTCTTAGGTAATATTTTTTGCAGTCGGGAAAAATATCATATTGATTTTGTAAAAGAGCTGATGTTCTATAAGGAAAAGGGACAGCGGTATAACCATCAGACGGTAAAAACAATGCTGATGAAAAAGGGAAGTGACTGCCGTAAGGTGGCAGAGCATTTCACCACCGGGAGCTACTATGTGGTGTTCTGTGTGGACGAAAAAGGCAGGATTGACGAGCTTCTGACCGAAACACAGATCATGGAACGGATTTTGGGATAAATAAAAAAGAGGCTATTGCGTGAAACGCATATCGTGTGTAAAATTCATTTTCTTGTAGGGCGGATGTGGGCATCCGCCCCTACAATTTTAAATAGAATATACACCAAATGTTTCACCCAACAGCCTGTTTCGTCTGAGTGTTATGAATTGATGATTGCTTCTGCCGCAGCCTTTACCTTTTGGAACATTTCCTTGGTGGATGCTTCGTCCTTCCCCTTCATGAGGTAGTAGAGCTTGATTTTCGGCTCGGTACCCGATGGGCGGACAACAAAGGTTGCACCGTTTTCAAAGTGGAAGCGGAGTACATCGGATTTCGGCAAGGTCAGCGTTGTTTTTACGCCGTTTTCGGTGTGTTCACCGGTGAGATAGTCATCCAATGCAACGACCTTATAGCCACCGAATTCTGCCGGAGGATTGTTTCTTAAGCCGGCAGTAAGTGCCTTGATTTTCTCGGCACCGTCCTTGCCCTTTAAGGTGATGGAAATCGTTTCTTCGTAGTGGTAGCCATAGGTCTTGTAAAGCTCCTGCATCACATCATAGAGGGTTTTTCCTTGCTTGGAGTAGAACACGCCCATTTCTGCAATCAGCATGGATGCAACCACGGCATCTTTATCTCTTGCATAGGTACCAACTAAGTAGCCATAGCTTTCCTCTAAGCCCAGCAAGTAGGTGTGAGAATGCTCGGTTTCAAACTTGTAAATCATTTCACCGATATATTTAAAGCCGGTCAGAACATCAAAATAAGTAACGCCAAAGGCTTTGGAAATTTCCTTCAAAATTCCGGTGGTAACAATGGTAGATACAATCGCACCGTTTGCAGGCAATTGACCGCTGTTTTTCTTTTCGGTCAGGATATAGTTTGCCAACAATGCACCCACCTGATTTCCGGTCATCGTCACATACTCGCCGGAGGTGCTTCTGACTACGATGCCGACACGGTCAGAATCCGGGTCGGTTCCGATAATTAAATCGCATTGATTTTCCTTTGCCAATTCAATTGCACGGGTGAAGCATTCCTTGTTTTCCGGGTTCGGAGAAGCAACGGTCGGGAAGTTACCGTCCGGTTCAACCTGCTCCGGCACTAAAATGACATCGGAAAAGCCGGTACGTTTTAAAATCGCACGAACCGGAAGATTGCCTGAGCCATGTAACGGTGTGTAAACTAATTTATAGCCGGTCTTGTCAAGCTCGGGATGTACCGACTGCTTTGCAACATTTTCCAGATAAGCCTCGTCCACTTCCTTGCCAATCAGCTCAATTAGGCTGTTGTCAAGGTCTGTGGTGGGAACAGAGAACATATCTACCTTATCAATATACTGGATAATCATATCCGAAACGTGCAACGGAAGCTGACCGCCATCCTCGAAATAAACCTTGTAGCCGTTATATTCCTTCGGGTTATGCGATGCGGTAACAACCACCCCGGCAAAGGCTCCTAAATGACGTACTGCAAAGGAGAGCATCGGCGTCGGACGCAGAGAGTCAAACAGAGATACATGGATTCCGTTTGCCGCTAATACCTTGGCGGTTTCTTCTGCAAACTCACGGGAATGGTTTCTGGAATCGTGCGCAATCACAACACCACGTTGTTTTGCTTCTGCACCCTTTGTATTGATATAATCTGCAATTCCCTGTGTTGCCCAGCGAATGACATAGAGGTTCATCCGGTTCGTTCCTGCACCCATAACCCCTCTTAAACCACCGGTTCCGAATTCCAATGTTTGATAAAACCGATCCTCAATTTCCTTTTCGTCTGAAATGGCAAGCAGTTCTTTTTTGGTATCCTCGTCCGCTTTTTCTAACCAGAGTTGATACAGTTCTTTATAGTTCATGCAAATGTCTCCTTTATTTTATTCTTAATTTTATTATAGCATAATTTTGAAATTTCTCAAGCATTTTCCAAAAGAAAATCTAAAAATATTTCCCACTCATTTTTCATTTTCTGACAAAAACCGGGCTTTTGATAAAATCTGTTCCGGCAGGCGCAATCCGACTGCCACACAATCCAAACAGGTCGGAAGCACGCAGGTCGAGTGCAAAAAGTCTGTCTGGTTGGGAAAAGTCAGCCGTTTTGGTTACGATTGGGAGGTCGGTCTGTTGCTTGATTTGACGAAGCAGCCCTCGTCCGGTTTCGGTAAATCCAAGTACACGCAGATAGGAAATCGGAAGTGTGCGGTCGTTTTGGGAAATCCCCAAAAGCATGGCAAGCAAAATCCGTTGAATTTTGGTGCG
>SVJN01000092.1 GCA_015068965.1 Oscillospiraceae bacterium | reverse complement strand
CCCGGAACAGTAACATTGTAGGTTACATCCTTGGTATAGGTTGTACCTGCATTCAACCAGCTAAAGGTTGCAGTTAAGGTTACTGCCTGATCGGTCGTACCTCTGGTTACAGCACCGGTAGCAGCATTAATTGCATCATTATCAGATGCCCATGTAACAGTTGTTTCGTTTGCCAGAACAGTCGGCAATGTCAAATCAGCTGTAACATTGTTCAAATCATCTGCAATCTTCAATGCAGACTTTTGCAATTCAATAATACCGTCTTCAACACTCAAACCGGTAAGATCAATTGAATCATTCTTCGGAACAAGTACAAATGCGTCAATACCGAAAATGTAACGTCCGTCAGCACCGGTCTCATCACAAGTAAAGCTGATACTGTGTGCACTTGCAGAAAGATTTACATCCCCAAGCTTTAACCAAGAAATACTAATACCATTTCCCAGACCATACGGGGTATTATATACAGTAAATCCAGGCATCTGCGTTGCATTGGTATAGGTTCCGTCAATACCTACCTTGAAGTCGGTATAAACTGTTACAGCAGGATTACTTGCCAAAGCATAGATGGAGTAATCTCCGGCCTCAGAAATAGTTACCACTCTGTCGGTACTGATATTGGTTGCATCACTTGTTAATTGGAATAATACTGTACCTGAGCTTGCAGTTTCGTTTTTCACCGGTTCCATTTTAGAAGTCAAGCCGGGCATTGTTTCTGCTTCTACCCAGATGATGTTGTTGTTTTCAATCTTGCAAGGGGTTGCAGCCTGGTTCGGACTCCAATTCCATGTAGAAGGAACAATGGCAATCTCCTTAAAAGTTGACCAGTATCTTCCAAAAGAATCCTGACTACCAGGTGTCAGAGTCAAGGTAAGGGTACGACCCTTTCTCAACTGAACCGTATCTACCTTCTTCCAAGAAAGATCAACGTTTACTGCACTAAACATATTTACCATTCCGGTCGATGCTCCATTCGCCTCTGCACGAATAATCTGCGGTGCATTGGTTCCGATTGCATAAGCGTTCGGGTACCAGGAACTGCTATTTCCATTACCACAGTTAATCCAGATGTCATACGGAGCGGTGTTGGCAACTACAAAATCGTAGGTCAGCTTCGGTGTTTCAGCAAAAGCAGAAGCATATGCATCCAGCTTCATTGTACCACCGACATTGGTGTAACCGGAAGCTGTGGTAAATTCTGAAGCACCCAACTTCAGATATTCCGGAATCGGCTGTTGAGAAGGAGTCTCTGAAATGGTCGGTTTCCAGTTATACGCTGACGGCACAACAACAAATCTTCTGATCATTGACCAGTAATCCTGATATCCGTCACATTGACCTACCGTAAATTTCAAAGTATTCATACCTTGATTGAAAGATACGGTTCCTGCTTTTCTCCATGCACAGTTTTCCCATACTCCACGATGGAAGTTTGGTAATGCTCCGGTTATTTCGCCAATTGCAGTATTTGTAATATTGGTATAGGTTCCATTCTCACCCACTGCATACGCAGTTGCACCATTAGGGGCATACTGATTTGCACAGTCTACCCAGATATCATATTTATCGGTTGCGGCTAATGCAAACTTATAGGTTACCTCCGGAGTGATTCCCTGTGCAGCATAGCCTTCAACATCTGATGTTGCATGTACGCCACTTTCATAAACTTCATAACCAACATTAGAGTAATAATTTGCCGCATTGATAGCAACATAATCATTCATAACAATTTCCGGTTTTGAATTCCCATCAGGAATCCATACCCAATCGGTCGGAACAACAGCAATGGCGTCAAATGCATTGGTAACTAAGTCATTCCATGTATTGCCCGGACCGGTTCTTCTCGGGAATTGCAGAGTCAGGGTATATTGGGTATCTGCTTGTAATTCTTTTTTGCCCATTGTGTACCAGAACATACTCTGATTATTTAATGAACCATAGGCAACAGTAAATACTGCATCGGATTTTGCACCACCGATGCTTGCAAATTCGCCGTCATCCAATTTCCAAACCGGATTTGACAAATAATCTACACCAATTTTAGTGGATAAAATATCCAATTCATATTCCGCAGTCTCCGGAACAGTAAAGGTGCAGGAAACACTTGCCGTTTCTACCGAGGTATCCTCAATGACAAAATGCTTTCCATTACTTGCCCCTTCATTATCTGCTGTTTTGAATGTACCTTGTAGCACGGTAAAATCTTCTGCTTCCACCCAAGCATAAGCTGTTTGAGCTTCTTCTGCCATTACCTGCGGAAGGACAGATACCGACATCAATGCAGATAAAATCCACGCACAGGCTTTTTTAAAGTTTGCCATAAAAATTTCCTCCTTGTTTTTTTATACTTTTTTGCCGGGGCCTCAAAATGGTATGGGGGTTTTAAAGCCACCGATTTATCAGGAACGGTGCCGGCGATTCTATCGCCGTACCGTTTCTAATCAAATAAATTCGGAATTGCAGTTCCTATTTCGCCAAATAGACACTCATAAAGCGTCTGATCATTGCCGCCGCTTCTGCACGTGTTAAGGTGTTTTGCGGATTTAAACAGTTTTTATCATCGCCAAGGATAATTCCCTGCGCAATTGCATTTTGCATATCTGCCCTTGCCCATTGGCTGACAGCTTGTGCATCAGTAAATGCTCCGATTTCTCCGACACCTGTTTTTCCTGCTACAATACAGAGCTTAGAAAGAATAGATGCCGTTTCTTCCCGGGTAATCGCCTGATTCGGGAAGATATTTTCACCGGAAAGCATTTCCCCGGAAATCAGCTTGGATTCATTTGCGGTCTGCATCACATTTGCGTACCAGTCATTTGCAAATACATCCTGATAACAGTTGTTATATACATAAGTGTTCATACGTATTGATGCAAATGCTAATTGTAATAACTCTGCACGTGTAACTGCTTCGTCCGGTGCGTAAATCCCCTGAGAGCGTCCGGCAACAACACCATCCTGGTACAAGGCTTCAATATCAGCCTTTGCCCAGTGTTCGGAAATATCCGAAAATACTGCTTGTATTTCTTGCTTGCCACCGGAAATTGCACCGGTCTTTAATCCCATGCCGTTAATCAGTTCATGATTCAATGAGGTATACTGTCCGGCTGCATCATCTGAATTATTCTTACCAACGTCAATAGAACAGTAATCCAGCAAGAAATTCTCAATTGCCAGAATGTAGATATTACCATCTCTCAAGCCCCAGACCTTACCATTGGTTGTGTAGAACACCTCGGAGGTTTCGGTTGGCTTCAATGTCTGATAAGTGTTTTCACCATCTAAGAAGATTTCTTCGGTGTAATACCGATCAATCAGTGGCAATGCACCTAAATCCTTTCTCAAGCCTAAGAAAACAACCTTTTCATGCTCGGGCTTGTTTTCTAAATATTCGTTCAATGCCTTTCCGTAACGAGTGGTTGCCGGTGCATCGGACATATTCACAAACAAGGTACTCTTATCTACAGTCGGGTCATAGGTCGGGATTACAATGGTGTTTTCCCAGTTCGTCATTCTGGTGTGTGCTACATCATCATGATAGCCTGCCGCTGCATGCTTGTTCGGCGGGAGCCACCAGCCGGTCGGTCCCGGATAGAAGTAATGAAGCGGTGCTCCATTTTCGCGTGGAGTATTTGCAATCCCCCACGGGTCAGCCTCAGTTTTTTCCTTATATTCTCTTGACCAGTCATATGCTTCGGGTTTGCTGTGATAGCTGTAAACCGGAAGTGAGCCAAAGAAGTTTCCGAACGCAACGAAATCATAAATTCCCTTGACACCACCATCAAAATGCTCATCAAAGTAGTCGTGCATATATTCCTTGGATTCATAAACTACCGGACCATTTTCAGTCTTCCAATTCATATTTTCTTCCGTACTGGTTTCTGTTACTACAAACCACATGGTTTTTTTCGATTGTGCCGCATCTGAATACTGATAGCTTCTGACAGCATCTGATCTTGCAAAGTTTCCGTAAACTTCAGCGCCGATACCATCAAAGCCATCAAAGGTTCTGTCGTTGGTGAAGTACGGACAAAGAAGACCGACTTGTTTATAGACCACCGGAACATCACTGTTCGGGGTTGCAGTCAAACAATCTGCAATATCATTATTCAAATCCAAAAATGCCCATTCACGGAATTCTATATAGTCCTCCCAGAGCATTCCTCTTGCACCTGCACGGTAGAGCTGTTGTGTATTGATATCAATCACAAACATAGTTTCGTCTGTGCCAGCCGGTGTGGTATAAACCGGAACCAAATCTGCCGCCACATCAAAGCTTTCCGGCATATCCTGCATCTGCCAGGATTCTGCGAGTTCGTCTAAGGATGAATATTTTTTCTTTAACCAGTCTGTATAGACTTCATGATGGTTTCCTCCGGTATGACGAACCGGTTCTCCCCAGTTGAAATACTGACTTTCATTTACCAACGGGTCGATGAAGTTTCTGAAATTATCACCGGCAGCAAAGTTTTCACCATACATCTTATATAACTGTCTGGTTTCTTCCCGGTTTAAAAACGGATCAGGTGCCAGACCGGACGAGAGTCTTGCCCAAGGTGTAAAATATAC
Source organism: Oscillospiraceae bacterium (assembly GCA_015068965.1). Taxonomy (GTDB): domain Bacteria; phylum Bacillota; class Clostridia; order UBA1381; family UBA1381; genus RQCD01. Next base: position 5,512 of record SVJN01000092.1, on the reverse strand, counting down.
TTCGTAGTTACCGCTTTTCGGAACGGTAATTTCTGCAGTATACCGCAACTGACCGGCTTCCGGTTCTGCCTTGCCCTTTCCCTGGTCAACTGCTTCACCTGTCGATTTATCAATTACAATGTAGAGGCACTCGGATGCAATAATGCTTCCATTTGGCGCATAGCCTAAAAGAGTTACGGAACCGGAATCTGTTGCCTCTGTTTTTACCTGCGAGGTTGCCGCACGAACTGAATAATATTCCGTTTCACGGTACGGACTGTTAATCTGCCAACCGTATTTGATGTCATAGCTTTCCATCAATTCATAATAATCGTCAAACATCCACGCAGCAGTATTGCCGTTATCCATCCCTAAGGTCCGGTTGGTATTGATATATATGTGTTCTAAACCTTTTGCCTTGAAGGTCTCAAATAATGCAACGTCCTCTGCCCATTTTGCCTTATTTGCCTCTTCATTTTCCGGACGATACTGAATAACATAGTTGGAGCACACCATACCGCCAATCGGGATATACGGTGCACCGTCCCAGATGAGTGCCATGTTCTGATTTGCGTACCAGAAATGACAGTTTCCGGTTTTATTCGGAATATATTTTCCGTAAGACATCGGTTTGTGCGTATATTGTGCAAGCTCACCACCGGAAATTACAACCGGCGCTTTTTCTCCAACGGTGTTATAACCGTGTAAACCGAACTCTACGCTGTATTCCCCATCCGGAACACTTTCTGTGATTTCAAACGTAAATTCTTTTTCCGTTTTTAAAGTCGGATTTACAGAGATTTTCTCTTTGCCTTCTGCTACATACCAAAGCTCTTCTCCTTGATAGAATGCCAGATAAGCAGTTGTTCCGTTATTCTTTTTGTTGCCGACGTATTCCACATTCACCGCAAAGGGTTCGTGACGGGCAACGGTCTCTGGCATAACCAACGCAGAAAGTTCAATCACTGCCGGGGCGGGATACTGCAATCCTTCTCCAACCGTAAATTCTCCAACCTTTTGCATTGCTTCACCGTTTGTATAATTGATCTTATTAAAACCGGACCAGACTTCATATATACCGTCCGGTGCATTTGCGGGGATGGTAAGATTGCAAGCATCTTTATAAACTTTCCCTTTTTTCCATTTACTTGTACCAACCGCAGGAAGATGTGATGTTCCGACTACCCGTTCACCACGGTTCCGAATTTCGGTATAAAGCACTGCATTGTAGGGTGTTTTTTCCGCCAACTGATTCTGTACTGTTGCAGTGATTACTTGCTTTGGATTTGCATTCGTTTTATTGATGCTTCCACCTGCCGGTTCAAATTTCATGAAATCAATGTTGTATGGCTCTGACAATTGATAGGGATACCAATCCCACGCACTTGGCACCAGCCAGAGACAGTCTACATACGCATACATAAAGTCAGCCGCCAGGGAGCGGAAATTTTCTGCTTTTACCGTAAAGGTATGCTCTCCCGGTGTAAGGGTTAGAGTTTTTAACTTCATCCAATTAACAGCCTGCGCAAAGGGCTCCATCACATAGCCTGCAGATTCACCGGAAATACCACCATAGGATTGTTCCTTTCCATCATCTAACTGCCAGATAAAGGTCGAAAGATGAGCAACGGCTCCGGATGTCGACAAAAGTTGCAGATCATATTCCGCTTCCTGCTCTACTGTAAAGGTAATGGTAAATGAAGATGTCTCCTCCTTAGTCTGATAAAGGTACATACCTGCTCCACCGCTGTAAGCTTTATTCTCCCTTATTTGAAAGCCACCTTCGATTGTTTCTGCTTTTTCGACTTCTACAAAAATCGGTTCCGGTCCGGTTTGGATTTCCTCCTCTGCCAGCACAGGAAGCTGTGCAAGCATGATAGAAGCGGATAAAAGCACTCCAAATAATTTTTTTATGTTCATAAATTCGCCTCCTTCTCTTTATCCTTTGACACCGCCAATATTGACGCCGCCCATGATTTGCTTTTGGAAAATTGCAAAAATCAATACCTGCGGAACAACCGAGAAAATCAATGCAATCATCTGATAATCCATTGTGTAGGTGGAGGTCTTCATCCGGAAGAGCTGAACCCCGATTACCGTCTTTTCACGGTCGGAAATCAGCAGATATGGCCAGAAGAAGGTTCCTAAGTTTCCGTTAAAGGTAAACATCGCTACCACCAGGAACACCGGCACCGAAAGCGGAAGAATGATTTTAAAGAAAATCCCGATGTTGTTACATCCGTCAATCCATGCCGCCTCAATCAGAGAGGGCGAGATTCCGTCAAAGAAATTTTTAAATAAAATGATGTTGAATGCATTCGCACCTGCCATCAACCAGATTGGCCAGAAGGTTTCCAACAGATTGATTCCAATCAGCGGCATACTCTTAAATTCCATATACAGAGGTACCGTTCTCATCGTACCCGGCAGAAGCATAATCCAGAAAATTACTGCCAACATAAACCGGGTTCCCTTCGGCTTCAGGCTGGATAACACATATCCGGCAAGTCCTGAAATCACTAAATCAAATGCAACGCATCCGAGTGCCATGAAAAAGGTGTTTCCGTAATATTTATAGAATTTCATTTCGTTCCAGACTCTTGTAAGCTTGGAAAGGTCAAAATTCTTTGGCAAAAATGTTGCAGGAACTGCATACATTTCCTTGACATCCTTAAAGCCGGAGAGCATAATCCAGACCACCGGTAAAAAGGATGCGGCACAGTAAACAAGCATGATTGCAAACATGACAACATATAAAAGCTTGTACCGTGTCAGTTTCATATCGGCATTGGTTAAAATGCCTTTGTCCATATTCTTCATCTTTCTACCCCCTTAATACTTGCTTTCTACAATCTTGTTCAGACGGAAGTAGAAAATGGTAAATACCATCAGAATCAGGAACATAATCACACCGACTGCCATTGCATACTGCGGTTGAATGTTCACAAAGCCGTATTTGTACGCCAGCAAGCCAAGCGTGTTGGAGGCACCGTTCGGGCCACCGTCGGTCATCTGCATCGGTTGCTCCATGATGGAGAACACGCCGATAATCTGACGGACTAAGAACAAGAGTGCAACACCAGAAATGTGTGGCAGGGTTACGGTAAAGAACCGTCGGAAAAAGCCTGCCCCGTCAATGATTGCCGCCTCATACAATTCACGGTTTACCCCCTGCAGAGATGCAAAGTAGTAAATTGCAGTCGAGCCGCATCCGTTCCAGGTCATGCTGATAACGATAAAGGCAATCGTCCATCGGGCATCCTGCAACCATACATATGGCTCCATCCCGAACCACGAACCAATCATATTCAAAAGACCGCCCTGGTCGGGGTAGTACATTAAGTACCACAGAAGAGCTACTGCGACACCCGGCAGAACTGCCGGGAAGTAAACGCAGAAGCGAATGGTGTTTCGCATATGTACCAATTCATTCAATATGACCGCTACGATAATCGGCAGACAAAAGCCGATCACCAGTGACCAGAGTACATACTGGCAGGTATTCCACAGGGTTTTGAAAAACTGCGTGTCCCGGATAACGGTTTTGTAGTTTTCCAGTCCGACAAAGGATTCCACCTTGTAGCCTCTCATATCAAAGAAGCTCCAGTAGGTACCCATAATCTGCGGACGAAGGACAAACAAATAAATGCAAAGGATTGCAGGAAGAATCAGAATCCAGGCACTAAAATCCCGTTTGGTCGGAATCCAGGAACACCGGGTTCCGACTTTTTTGCTTTTTTGTAACTTCATTTTGTCATCTCCAGGGTTATTTTACATTGTTTAAATGATTGTTCTGGAAGTCTGCTGCTGCTTTTTCCAAAACCTGCATACAATCTGCATCCTTGTTGGTCAAAACCTCCTGCAGACAGCTATCCAATACAGCATACAAATCTTGTGCCTTCTGCGGTTCTTCAGCCTGCAATTCCACTTCTGTTTTGTCGTTATAGGAAGCTACCAGCACCGGATCGATGTTACGGAACTGTTCTGTAAGTTCAAGCTTATACTTTCTGGTTGCCTCTTCTTCACTCCAGAAGGAAATATCATGAATACCAATAACGCCTCTTTTTTCATTCGCCTTCGTTTCAAAGTCTTTATAGATGGATTGTTTGATTTCCTCCGGCAATTCAATTTTCGGCATACTACCGTTAAACTCTAACCACTTAAATGCCGCATCAATTTGCTCCGGCGTTGCATTCGGAGCGATACAAATATAACCACCGCCTACGAGTGTAACATGTCTTTCGGGGCCTGCCGGCATTTTTGCATAGGCAATATCATTAAAATCCATGCCGTATTGAGAAATCAGCAGGTCAACCTGCCCCGGATGCGCAAAGGACATTGCCGCTTGATCTGTACCAATTAATTTGGATGTATCATCGTTGCTGACTAAAGTGGTTGCCGGCAAGGAGTTATCCTCCCATTTCATATCCCGTAACCATTTTAACGCAGATGCTACTTCTTCTGATGCAAAGGTTGTCTTCCAACCTTCATCGGTTTCTTCCATAAAGGTTCCGCCAAAGTTCCACGCAAGCGGAGTGAAGTTCCAGCCACCGCCATTTCCGGTGGTCGGGAAAATGAAGCCTGCTTTTCCGGTCTTTTCGGTAATGGTCTTTGCCATGCTTCTGACATCATCAAAGGTTTCGGGGAACATCGGGGTTCCATCAGCATTTACCAGACCTGCCTCACGGAACAGATTCATGTTCATCACCAAACCCAAAGAATATAAAGAGCTTGGAATCATGTAAACCTTTCCATCACGAGAAATTTGTGACATAATTTCATCCGAAATCATATCGTAATAGTCGTACTGTTTCATAACCTCAGTTACATCTGCCGAATAGCCAAGTTCTAAAATCTTCTTGACTTCAGTTGCAAAGGTGTTATACACAATCGGAAGTGTTTCTCCCTCTGCTTTTGCGGCAAAGGTCTGCACATCATATGCCCAGTAATCCGGTTCTACATGGATATCAGGATACTTTGCTTCAAACGCTTCCTTCTTTTCCATCTCTGTTTTGTAGCTATCCGGATTGGAGTCCGGATCCGGCCAGTTACCGATGCTCAAAAAGATTTTTCCGTCTGCTGTTTTACCCGTTTCTTTGGTACCGCCACAACCGGCAAGCATTCCTGCTGAGAGTGCTACCGCGAGTAACATTGCTAAAATTTTTTTCATTACTTTCTCCTCCCGCTTTCTAACATATTTGTTTTTATAGATTGATTTTTATCCGATACAATTGTCTGAATTTCGCCCGGATTCAAGCTGCAGGAAACCGTCTGCCCCAGAAAGGACAGCTCTGCCTTTTCTGCCGACTGTTCCGGATTTTGTATCCGCAATACATACCCTTTGTCAGCCTCAGATTTTTTTAATGCCGTCAACAAAAGAGTATCGGACGAGTTTTTGAAAAAGCTATCCTCCGGCGGTAAAATACCGTCGTGATTTGCTTCACACAAGACAACCGGCGGATTATTGAACAATGTCGCTTCCCGGCATTCATTTCCCTCAAAAAAGACACGCAATTTTCCGGTAGTGACACCC
>SVJN01000091.1 GCA_015068965.1 Oscillospiraceae bacterium | reverse complement strand
GCGTAGGTATTTGTATTATAATAAAGATATAGAGAAAGAATAAAAGAGGGATAAGTATGAATTTTAAACCAAAGCCGACCAGGAAAAAAGTACAGGCAACCTCCCGTTCAATTTATATGCGGGATGAGTTGTATGCAAAATTAAGTCAGATAGCGGTGGATAACAACACGAGTTTTAATAATGTAGTAATCAGTATATTGGAAGAATTTTTGCAACAACAAGAAGAGAAATAACGCCGACTTAGACAAGTCAGCGTTCTTTTTTGTCAAAATTATTGCGAAAATGCCAGAATAAAAAATAATTTTGCAGAATTTACTTGCAGAAATGAAAAAAATGTTGTATACTGGTATATAATAGGCAAGAAATTGGATTGATGCCGGATAAAAAATTAAACAGGAGGTTTTTTATATGTTTCATTTAGAAAATTTGAAAGGCTTTGACCCGGAGCTCTACGAGGCAATTTGCGGAGAGATTTCCCGTCAGCAGAACAAAATTGAATTAATTGCATCGGAAAACTTTGTTTCCGAACGTGTGATGGAGGCAAACGGTACTCCGCTTACCAATAAATATGCAGAGGGTTACCCGGGCAAGCGTTACTACGGCGGTTGCGAATGGGTGGACAAGGCTGAGGAATTGGCAATTGAACGTGCAAAGGAGCTGTTTGGTGCAGGCTATGCAAATGTTCAGCCGCATTCAGGTGCTCAGGCAAATATGGCGGTATTCTTTGCATTATTGAACCCGGGTGACACCGTGCTTTCCATGAGTCTTGCACATGGCGGACATTTGAGTCACGGAAGTCCGGTTAATATGTCGGGAAAATATTTTAACATTGTTCCTTACGGTGTTTCCGAAAAGGACAATGTTATTGACTACGAAGAAGTAAGACGTTTAGCAATTGAACATAAGCCGAAGCTGATTTTAGCAGGTGCTTCTGCATATCCGAGAGTGATTGATTTTGCAAAGTTCTCTGAAATTGCAAAGGAAGTCGGTGCATATTTATTGGTAGATATGGCACACATTGCCGGTCTGGTTGCAGCAGGTCTGCATCCGAGCCCGATTCCGTATGCGGATGTTGTGACCACAACCACACACAAAACCTTAAGAGGTCCCAGAGGCGGTTTGATTTTAGCAAAGGATCCGGAATTCGGTCAGCAGTTTAACAAGGCAATTTTCCCGGGTATCCAGGGCGGTCCTCTGATGCACACCATTGCTGCAAAGGCAGTATGCTTCAAGGAAGCTCTTTCTGATGAGTTCAAGGCTTATCAGGAGCAGGTTGTGAAAAATGCAAAGGCTCTGGCAGAAGGTTTGGTTTGTGAAGGCTTCCGTCTGGTTTCGGGCGGTACTGATAACCACCTGATGCTTCTGGATTTGACCGATAAGGATATTACCGGTAAGGATGCAGAGCATATGCTCGATGAAGTAGGCATCACAGCAAACAAGAACGCAATCCCGTATGACCAGAGAAGCCCGTTCATCACAAGCGGTGTCCGTCTGGGAACTCCGGCATCCACCACACGCGGCTTCAAGGAGGATGATATGCGTGAGGTTGCTAAGCTGATTGCGTTGACCTTGACCGACTTCGATAATAAGAAGGAAGAAATCAGACAGAGAGTAAAGGCTCTGTGCGATAAGTATCCGCTTTATCAAGACTAATGAATTTTGCTTCTGCCGTGATTGATGTGCATTTTGTCAATCACGGCAGATTCAAGCCTGAAAATTTAGCGGAAATTATCAAATTCGTACAATTTTATTGATTTTTTGAAAAAAATGAAAGAAAGTGCTTGACTTCCGGAACAATTACTGGTATAATTGATTCGATGAGAAGTGACTTCTTTTTTTTGTGTTCAAATTTTTAGAAGTTGACTTTTAGATTAAATGCTGAAATAAACGGAGGTGCGAGGAAATGAGAGTAAAAATTACCTTAGCTTGTTCTGAATGTAAACAACGTAATTACAACACCATGAAGAACAAAAAGAACGATCCTGACAGATTGGAAATGAACAAGTATTGCAGATTCTGCAGAAAGCATACATTGCACAAGGAAACAAAATAAAGAAAGGGTGTGTAGATTATGGCAGAGACAACAAATAACACAACTCCGAAAAAGGCTGGTTTTTTGAAATTCTTCCGTGAAACAAAAGCGGAAATGAAAAAGGTTTCCTGGCCGACAAAGGAGCAATTGCTGCATAATACGCTTATCATCCTGATTTTCATCGCAATTGCGACCGTTATCCTGTCAGTTTTAGATGTAGGATTTTCGTGGCTGTTCCAATTGCTCACGAAGGGAATCTAACATATAAAGGAGAGGTTTTATGGCGGAAGAGGCAAAGTGGTATGTTGTTCATACCTACTCCGGTTACGAAAATAAGGTGAAAGCCAATATCGAAAAGTCCGTGGAAAACCGTGGTATCCAGGATATGATTCAGAGCGTGGAGGTGCCTTTGGAGGATGTCGTTGAAAAGAAAGACGACGGAACAGAAAAGGTTGTAAAACGCAAAGTATTCCCGGGATATGTTGTGATTAAAATGATTATGAATGACGAAAGCTGGTTCGTTGTGCGTAACACGCGCGGTGTGACCGGTTTTGTCGGACCCGGCTCAAAGCCTGTGCCCTTGTCAGACGATGAGGTTGCAAAAATGGGTGTTGAACAGAAACGTATGGCAGACATTCCATTCTCTGCCGGTGATTCTGTGCGCTTGAAGTCCGGCCCGATGGAAGGTTTCTCCGGTATGATTGAACGTATCGATGCAGAGACACGTAAAATCATTATCAAGGTTTCCATGTTTGGACGTGAAACCTCGGTTGAGGTTGACAGCAATCAGGTGGAATCTATCTGATTGGTACAATTTTAGTTTATAATGGATTTGTGTTTTGCAAATCATTATAATAAATCCCTCTGGTGACAGTGGGAGGACAAGTATGTCCGTTAATTACCACATTATGCAACGAAATGTTGCGAAATTTAAGGAGGTGGCCATATTATGGCACAAAAAGTAGCAGGTTACATTAAATTACAGATTCCGGCTGGTAAAGCGACTCCGGCACCCCCTGTTGGTCCGGCATTAGGTCAGCACGGTGTAAACATCGTTCAGTTTACCAAGGAATTCAACGAAAAGACCGCAAAGGATGCAGGTTTGATTATCCCGGTTGTTATTACCGTATATGCAGACCGTTCATTTTCCTTTATCACCAAGACCCCGCCGGCTGCGGTATTGTTAAAGAAGGCTTGCAAAATTGAGAGCGGTTCGGGTGTTCCCAACAAGAACAAGGTTGCAACCATCAAGAAGGCTGATCTTCAGGCGATTGCAGAGCAGAAAATGCCTGACCTGAATGCAGCAAGTGTAGAAGCAGCTATGAGCATGATTGCTGGTACTGCAAGAAGCATGGGTATCGTAGTAGAAGACTAATTATCCGCAGCAATAAATTCAGTGGGAGAGGGTATGAGTCCCTTGATTGACCACATAAGGAGGAAAAAATATGTTTAGAGGAAAAAAGTATCAGGACAGTGCAAAGCTGGTTGACAGAGCAAAGCTCTATGATACCGCAGAAGCATTGGATTTAGCTGTAAAGACAGCAAAGGCAAAGTTTGATGAAACTGTAGAAGCTCATATCAAATTGGGTGTTGACTCAAGACACGCTGACCAGCAGGTAAGAGGTGCTATCGTTCTGCCGCACGGAACCGGTAAAACCGCAAAGGTTTTGGTTTTTGCAAAGGGTGCAAAGGCTGACGAGGCTCAGGCTGCAGGTGCTGACTATGTTGGCGAAATGGAACTGGTATCCAAGATTCAGGGTGAAAACTGGTTCGATTTTGACGTTGTTGTTGCAACTCCGGATATGATGGGTGTTGTAGGTCGTTTGGGTAAGGTTTTAGGTCCGAAGGGCTTGATGCCGTCTCCGAAGGCTGGTACCGTAACCATGGATGTTTCCAAGGCTGTTGCTGAAATTAAGGCAGGTAAGATTGAGTATCGTCTGGATAAGACAAACATCATCCACTGCCCGATTGGTAAGGTTTCTTTCGGAACCGAAAAGCTTGTTGAGAACTTCAATGCGTTGTTGGGTGCTATCGTCAAGGCGAAGCCGTCCGCTGCAAAGGGTCAGTATTTGAAGAGCGTTGTTGTTTCTTCCACCATGGGCCCTGGCATTAAGGTAAATAACTCAAAAATTTCCGGCTAATTTTTAAAATTTATATTGACAAAACCGATTATGTATGGTATAATACCATTCGTAATAATCCGTAGACAGTAGGTGCGTAAGCATAAATCCTACCGAGGGTATTTGTTAGAGATGAAGAATCCTAATAGCTCTTTGCTTGTCTACGGCAAAGAGCTTTCATTTTTTTGAAAGCGACCATCAACCATAGGAGGTGAACAGAAGATGCCAAGTGTAAAGGTATTGGAAGCAAAAAAAGCACAAGTTGCAGAGATTGTTGAAGCTTTAAAGGGTGCTACAACCGGTGTTCTGGTTGATTACAGAGGTCTGTCTGTTGAAGAGGATACCAAGCTCAGAAACGATTTGAGAGCTGCAGGCGTTAAGTATTTCGTAGTTAAGAATACTTTGTTACGTCTCGCTGCAAAAGAAACCGGTCTGGATGAGCTGGATGAAATTCTTCACGGTCCGACTGCTTTGGCTTTATCAGAAGACGCTGTTGCTCCGGCAAAGATTTTAGCAGATTTCGCAAAGTCAAACGACAAGATGCAATTGAAGTCCGGTTTCATGGAAGGCAAAGTATTGTCCATGGACGAACTGATGACTCTTGCAAAGACTCCGAGCAAGGAAGTTCTTATTGCAAAGATCATGGGCAGCTTGAATTCTCCGATTTCCGGTCTTGCAAGATTGCTTAATACAATCGTTGAGGGCGGCGAAGAAATCGCAGATTTAGTTGCAAAGAAGGCAGGCGAAGCTCCTGCTGAAGAACCCGCTGCAGAAGCTGCAGCAGAAGAAGCTCCGGTAGCAGAGGAAGCACCGGCAGCTGAAGAAGCACCGGTTGCTGAAGAAGCTCCGGCTGCTGAAGAGGCACCTGCAGAAGAACCTGCAGATGCAGAATAATAAAAAACATAAGAATTAAAATTATAGGAGGTCAAAACAATGGCAGACGTACAGAAAATCTTAGAAGATATCAAAGAATTAAAGTTATTGGAAGTAGCAGAACTCGTTAAGTTAATGGAAGAAGAGTTCGGTGTATCCGCAGCAGCTCCGGTTATGGTAGCTGGCGGTGCAGCAGAAGGCGGCGCAGCAGCTGCAGCTGAGCAGACTGAATTTGAAGTTATCCTGGCTGATGCAGGTGCTTCTAAGCTCGGCGTAATCAAGGTTGTAAGAGAATTGACCGGTTTAGGTCTGAAGGAAGCTAAGGAATTAGTTGACGGTGCTCCGAAGTCCTTGAAGACAGACGTTGCTAAGGAAGAAGCTGAAGCTATGAAGGCTAAGCTCGAAGAAGCAGGCGCTAAGGTTGAATTGAAATAATTATGATGATTGATCTGTCCGAGATAAAAAAGGATTTTGGCGGTGTACTTACAATTTCAGAGGATTTAGCTGTTTCCCAGACTGATTTTATGGGCGAGCAGTTCACTTTCTCCGAACCGCTTCGGGTAGAAGGCAGTATCGCAAACAATACCAAATCTCTGAAATTAGAAGCTTTGGTAACCGGAAAGATGGGCGTGCATTGCGCACGTTGTAATCAGCCGATGGAGGCTCCGGTTCGGTTTCGAGTAAAAGAGATTCTGGCAGAAGAGGATGCTGAGGTTTCCGAGGATGAGGATATTATCCTCTATTCCGGAAATGAACTCGAGCTGGATGAAATTGTAATAAACAGCTTTTTGATGAATGTATCGGGTAAATTCCTTTGCAAGGAAGATTGTAAAGGACTTTGTCCGCACTGCGGTCAGAACCTGAATCAGGGCGACTGCGATTGCGATAACGATACATTTGACCCTCGTTGGGCAGCGTTGAAAGAAATCATGGAAAAGACATCTGATACCGAATAGGAGGTGCGTTTTAGATGGCAGTACCTAAGGGTAAAGTATCAAGATCTAGAAGAGATAAGAGACGTGCAAACTGGAAGTTAGCAATTCCGGGTATGGTGGAGTGTCCGCAATGCCACGAATATAAGATGCCTCATAAGGTTTGTAAGGCTTGTGGCTATTACAATGGTAAAGAGGTTATCAAGGTTTCCGAAAACTAAGATTTATGATACAGTTTTAGGAAAAAACAGACAAGCAATCGCTTGTCTGTTTTTTACTTTATAGGAAACTTCGTTCCTATAAAGTAAAATGAATTGAATGCCCGTGCGAAATTTTCCACCATTGGTGGAAACGCACATGGGCGTACAAAACGTTATGCTTCTTCTTACCGCTCTGTATCAGTTCAAAGTACATGATAATTTTATGGAGCAGTTGCGGCGAAGCCGTTTTGTTCTTCGTTAAATCAATCATCGGAACAACACATAGGTTGTTCCCTACGCAAAAATCACAATCATCTGTAGGGAACGACCTATGTGTCGTTCCGGCAAAAGACGGTTTATGCCTGATATTGATTTCTTGCAATGATTTCATCCTGAATGTCCTCGGCAAGACTTACAAAAAAGGCAGACAATCCGCTGATTCTGACAATCAGGTCCTTATGTGCTTCCGGGTGCTTTTTGGCATCGATTAGGTCCTGTACAGACAGTACATTTGGTTGTACAGTCGGGCAACCCAATTTTCCCAAAGAAAGAATGGCATCTGCGAGAACATCCTCGGTAATTCCGGCAGAAAGCGGCAATCGGATATCTAAGACTGCGTTCCCTGAAACGCAGGAAAAATCTGCGGTCTGAATACTTTTTGCAGTTTCGGAAATGCTTTTTTCGCTCTGCAATTGGCTGGGAGAAATCCCCTGACTCAAAAGGTCGCCGTTTTTTCTGCCATCCGGAGTTGCACGCACAATTTTTTGTGAGGTTTTATAATGATAATATACAAAGAAGCTCAGAATGTCCATGCCGCCACGTTCGTTGGGGATTGCGGTTGCAATTTGGTTCAGGTCATGGATCAATCGGTTTGCAATATTATCGACCTCTGCATTTCCATGCCCGTATTTCGGGAGATTGATACAACGTCTGCGTAAAAGTTCGTTGTTTTCCCAATCTGTTTCTAAGATGTGATTGAATTCCTCTAAGGTGAGTACCTGTTCGTCAAAAACAAGCGTTTTAATGGCATAGAGGGAATCGGTCAAGGTGCCGAGCCCGTATGCACAGAAGGTTGCAATATTATATTTTGCACCGCCTGCTGTATAATCCTTTCCGGATTCAATACAACCCTTTTGTGTCAGGGAATAGAGCGGACAAGGGTGTAAATCCGGCTGATGACTGCCAAGCTGAACACGCCAGCTTTGTGTTTTTGTAAGCGTGTTTTGTATATTTTCCAATAGCTTTTGGTAAAATTCTTCAAAGCTTTCAACATCCCGGATGACCTTGGGGGTTGCAGACTGTACACGTTCTGAATAATGGTCTGCAGGAATGTGATGCGGTCGGAGCGACAAATCCAAAAACCTTGCAAGATTGATGTAGACATATGCGCCTGCAGAATGTCCCATGCCCTCAATCATCGTTTCCTGACATCCGCCGTTGACGTAAAAGCGTGCATCCGCTTCGCTGATTCCTGCGTGCATCAGGGAGGGGATAATCAAATCATCACATTGCATGGTGAAGTTATTATGCTTGTTTAATACACTTCTGGAAAGGAGCCGTAAATACTCCTTCGGTGAATTCTGTGAATAACGGCAGTTTAATTTTGGATTGACCAGATTGTATGCTTCGTGAACCTCAACCGTCAGCACGGTGATTTTGTTGAAAACCGGGGTTCCGTCTGCATCGCATCCGCCCAACTGAATACAGGTACTGGTTTCGGGCCAGCCGTTGGTTTCTAAATGGAATTTGACATCGGTCGGTAGCATCCAGAGTGCAAGCAATTCTCTTGCCTCGTCCTCGGTGATACGGTTGTTTTTAATGTCTTGTTCATATAGATTTCCTAACAGTTTATCGAAATGTCCGACGACCGAAATCCCGATTGCATCTAAGGTTGCGGTTGCTTCCCGCATGAACCAGAGCATACAAAGCCCCTCGTAAAAGGTTTCGGGAGGTAGCTTCGGGATTTTCTTTGCAGTCTGATAAATCATGGAAAGGAATTTTTTCTGTTTTGGGTGTTCTGTCATTTCCAGTAATGCCAGGGCTTTTTCGGAAAACTTTTCTGCGACAGTCAATAGGGCATGACAGCTTTCCTCTGCCGCTTTTAAAAAGGGCAATTTTTCCTGGGTTGCAGTTTTTTGTGCGGTTTGAATGTCGGATAAAAATCCGCTGATTCCTTTCTGGAATAGCTCGGTGTAGCCGAGGCAATGGTGATCCATGTCAAAATAGAGGTTCCACGGATAGATGCCCAAACCGTCGTTGCATTCTTCAAATGCCGCAATATCGGCGGCAAGGAAAGAATTTTCCGGATGCTGAAATCGCTCCTGATTTTTTACCTGGTACACCCAGCTTCCGGTAACCGGAGGGTCTGGATTTCCCCAGTTTGCAGAAGGTCTTAACCCCATTTCAAAAAAGAAGGGACTGTTTTTGAAAATGACCGGTTCAAAATGTGCTGCGATTTTTGTGTGCAGTAGGCTTTTTAATAAAAGAGCCGGGATATCCGGGTTCTGTGCATAAAATTCCTGCATTTCGGCAGTAATCTGTGTGTGAATTCTTTGATACTGCTCGTTTTGTTCCGGGAAGTTCATTTGTGCGTAATATTGTGACATTTCATTTTTTAACGCCTGAAACATGAAAATCAACTCCTTTTCTTCATTTTAAGGGATTGACAGCGAAAAAACAATGATATATAATATCAATAAATTGATATATTGTATGATTTGTTGGGGTGTGATTTCATTGAAGATTAACCGTTTGGGCGTTGATAATACACAAAAAAGCGATTTTTGTCATTGCCGTGAGGGTGGTTCAGGTGATTATCTTTTTGTATTATTTAAGTCTCCCGCTGTTGTTATGGTGAATGGAAAATTTGAACCGGTGAATTACGGGGATTGTATTTTATTCGGGCGGTCGGATTTGCAACATTATAAACCGACGGAGGGCGAATTCGTGCATGATTATATTCATTTTGAATTTGAAAATCAGTATGAGGAAAGTGTATTTGGAATTTTGCCGCAAAGGACGGTAATCAGATTGCGGTTACCGGAATTATTATCGGAGGTTTTGCAGAAGATTTCACAAAATTTTTATTCTGCTTTTCCTTATAAAACCGAGGTATTAAACCATCTTGGGCAGGTGTTTTTGTTTTATCTGAAGCAGGAGGCTGAGCAGGAGCCAAAATGGGAAAATATGCACGAGCAAGGATTTGTTGAATTAAGAGCGGATATTTATAATCAACCGCAGTATCCGTGGAGTATTGAGGAAATGAGTAAAAGAATGCACATGAGTTCGCCGCATATGCAAATGCTGTATAAGCGTATTTTTAAGGTTTCCTGTATGCGTGATGTAATACGCTCCAGAATAGAATTAGCAAAGCGATTGTTGCTGAATTCCCGGTTGCGTGTCGAGGAAATTTCGTTTGCTTGCGGATATCATAATGTGGAGCATTTTATCCGACAATTTAAAAAAGAGGTTGGAATGTCTCCGATGCAATATCGAAAGAAATAAAAACGGGGACAATGCCCCGTTTTGTTGCTTTATAGGAAACTTCGTTCCTATAAAGTAAAAAGAATTGAATGCCCGTGCGAAATTTTCCGCCAATGGCGGAAACGCACATGGGCGCAACAAAACGTTCTGCTCCTTCTTACCGCCTTATATATCTTTAAAATTGTTTGTAATTTTCAGGGGCGGTTGCGGCGAAGCCGCTTTATTCCTTTATAGGAAACTTCGTTCCTATAAAGTAAAAAGAATTGAATGCCCGTGCGAAATTTTCCGCTAATAGCGGAAACGCACATGGGCGAAACAAAGCGACCTGCTTCTTCTTACCGCTCTGCATCAGTTCAAAGTACACGATGATTTTATGGAGCGGTTGCGGCGAAGCCGCTTTGTTTTATTTTAACTGTCTTGTTCTGTTTCAAACTGACTTTGATAGAGCTGATAATAAAAGCCCTTTTGAAGCAGTAGCTCCCGATGATTCCCCTGCTCGATGATATTGCCGTCCTTCATGACCAGGATAATGTCTGCATCCTGAATGGTGGAGAGGCGGTGTGCCACGATAAAGCTGGTACGGCCTTGCATCAGACGGGAGAAGGCGTCCTGAATTTTCAGTTCGGTACGGGTGTCGATGGAGGAGGTCGCTTCGTCTAAAATCAGCATCGGTGGCAGGCAGAGCATAATGCGTGCAATGCAAAGTAATTGCTTTTCCCCCTGCGAAA
>SVJN01000090.1 GCA_015068965.1 Oscillospiraceae bacterium | reverse complement strand
AAAAAAATTACCCGCACCTCGTGCGGGTATGCATAAAATTCGATTGTTTTTGCATAATTATTCATTTTCTGCCTGTTTGATTTTATAGGATAAGGTCATTAAGCTATCAATCATATGCACATTTTCCACGGCAACATTTTTCTTTGTTTTTAACTCCACATAAGAAAAATTCCAAAGCCCCTTGATTCCCCATTCCGCCAAAGCATCTGCAATTTTTTGTGTTGCTGCTTTCGGAAGTGCCAAAATTGCAATTTCGATTTGTTGCTCCTTAACAAAGGCCTCCATTTCCTCATCCGGCAACACCTCAACACCGTTGATAACTGTTCCGACCATCTTCGGGTCATTATCAAAAATCGCCATCAGGCGGAATCCCCGCTTTTCAAATGCACCGTGATTTGCAAGGGCATGACCTAAATTTCCGGCACCGACCAGAATGGTGCGATACCCTTCATCCAGACCTAAAATTGCACCAATTTCCTGGTACAGATATTCCACATTGTATCCGTAGCCCTGCTGTCCGAACCCACCAAAATAGTTAAAATCCTGCCGGATTTGAGACGCAGTAACATTCATCTTCTCACTCAGAGCACCCGAAGAAATTCTTCTGATATCCTGCTTTAACAGTTCCCCCAAATAGCGGTAATATCTCGGCAAACGCCGGATTACTACTGCAGGAACCGCTTTCCCATTATACTGCACTTGGTTCCACTCCTTTATTATTTTGCAATGGCATGATTGCGGGCGGATGATATCCGCCCCTACTGTCCTTCCCACACCTTCAAAACATATTTATTCTATCACAAAACGCCTCTTTTGTCAATGTTTCTCGTCGTTTTTCATAGATTGCTCCGACAGATTGGAGCTTTTTTTGTTTTATTCATGCGAAAGAGAAAAACTTTCAAAAAAACTATTGCATTTTTATTCATAAAGTTGTATAATTCTATACATAGAGAAATGATAATAAGGAAAGCAGGCGATTTTTTTGGATATCAACCAAATCATTGCATTGGATGAACAATATTATATGAACACCTTCGGAAAGCGTCTCCCGGTTTGTTTCGCAAACGGAAAAGGCATGGAGCTTGTTACAACCGAAGGTGAAATATACCAGGATTTTCTGGGCGGTATTGCAGTAACAGCACTCGGGCATTCACATCCGAAATTGACCGAGGCTCTTCATAAGCAGGTAGATTGTCTGTTACATACCTCCAACTACTATTATGTAGAACCGCAGGCAAAGCTTGCAAAGCTGATCTGCGAGCATTCCTGTGCCGATAAGGTTTTCTTTGCCAATTCCGGTGCTGAGGCAAACGAGGGTGCGTTTAAGCTGGCAAAAATATATTTTTATAAGCAAGGAAAGAACAAGACTGAAATCATCAGTCTGAAAAAGTCCTTCCACGGCAGAACCCTCACCACCGTTGCCGCAACCGGGCAGGACAAATATCAGAAGCCTTATCACCCCTTAACCCCCGGCTTCATCCAGGTTGCGCCGAATGATTTTGAGGCACTTTTATCGGCAGTTACTCCGAACACTGCGGCAATCCTGTTAGAGCCGATTCAGGGAGAAAGCGGTGTTCATCCGATGGACAAGGCTTATTTAGAACAGGTGAGAAAGCTCTGTGATGAGCAGGACATTCTTCTGATTTTTGACGAGGTTCAGACCGGCATGGGCAGAACCGGAGAATGGTTTGCACATCAGTATTTTGACATTGAGCCGGACATCTTCACCTCTGCAAAGGCATTGGGCGGCGGGGTTCCGATTGGTGCAGTCTGTGCCAAGGATTTTGTTGCATCGGCATTTGCTCCGGGCGATCATGGTTCAACCTTTGGCGGAAATCCGCTGGCAACTGCGGCAGGCGTTGCAGTATTTGAGGCAATTGAAGAAGAAAAGCTTTTAGACAATGCAAAGGCAATGAGTTTATATTTTATCGAAAAGCTGACTGCACTCAAAAAAGCTCATCCGCAGATTCTCGATATCAGAGCCGCAGGACTTTTAATCGGCGTTGAATTTTCGGAAGAACACGCAAAAAATATTTATAACGGATTATTCCGTGCAAATTATCTGACCAGTCTGTGCGGAAACACCCTCAGATTGGCTCCGCCGCTGATTCTGACCAAAGCAGACATTGACGGATTTATCGAAGCATTGCAAGACGTTTTAAATGCATAATATAATATGCCTTTGTAGGGAACGGCCTATGTGTCGTTCCGCCTATTTTAAACTATGAAAGGACCATCTATCATGAAAGATTTTATCAGTTTACACGACCATTCCCCTGAGGAGATTCAAGCATTATTAGAGCTTGCAATCAAGCTGAAGGCTGAACAGAAAGCCGGCATCCCCCACCCGATTTTAAAGGGCAAAACACTCGGTATGATTTTTACCAAATCCTCTACCAGAACCCGTGTTTCCTTTGAGGTTGGTATGGTACAGTTGGGCGGTTATCCGATGTTTTTGTCCTCAAACGATATTCAGTTGGGCAGAGGCGAAACCATCTATGATACTGCCAAGGTGCTGGAACGGTTTTTAGACGGCATCATGATTCGTACCTTTGCACATCAGGATGTACTGGATTTGGCAGAGCACGCCGATATTCCGGTCATCAACGCCCTGACCGACCTGTTACATCCCTGCCAGGTGCTGGCTGACCTTCTGACCATCTATGAGCACAAGCACACCTTGAAAGGCCTGAAGCTTGCCTATATCGGAGATGGAAACAACATGGCAAACTCTCTGATGTTCGGATGCGGAAAGATGGGACTGGATTGTGCAATCGGTGCACCTGCAAATTACTCCTGCGATGCAGAGGTCGTTGCACAGGCAAAGGAAGATTTTGCAAAAAGCGGTGCAAACCTGCTTCTCACCACCGACCCGGTTGAGGCAATTAAAAATGCCGATGTAGTTTACACAGACACTTGGGTAAGCATGGGCATGGAAGCAGAAAAGGCAGAACGTCAGAAGCTGTTTATGCCTTATCAGGTCAACAAGGAGCTGATGGCAAATGCAAAAGAGGATGCAATCTTCTTACATTGTCTGCCGGCATACCGTGGCTATGAGGTGACCGCAGATGTCATTGACGGCAAGCAATCGGTAATTTTTGACGAAGCGGAAAACAGACTGCACGCTCAAAAGGCAGTTATGGCAACATTAATGGGTTAATCCGGAGGGAAAAGCATTGAATTACGAATTTCACACATTATTTCAGGTACGTCTTGCCACTGAGGAGGACATTCCTGCAATTATGAGCATTACTACCGAAGCATTTGAAAAGTATCGGGAATTGGCAGGCGTTGAAACTACTGCCGCACTTCACGAAACCTATGAGGATGTCAAACGGGATTTAGAGACAAAAATTGTTCTGATTGCCTTCACCGATGGCGTTCCGGTCGGCAGTGTCCGCTTAGAAATGCTGGATGAACATACTGCATATCTCAGCCGATTCGGTGTTAAGCTAACTTCTCAAAACAACGGTATCGGAAAATCCATTATGAATATTGTGGATAAAATTATGATAGATAAAGGTGTCACTCATTTAAAACTTCACACCGGCGCAAAAATCACATCCTTGGTACGTTTTTACTACGGAAGAGGCTTTTATATTGATTCCACCGACAAGTCCAGAGGCTATGTGCGGGCTTTATTGGTAAAAGAGTATGAAAAAAAGGAGAATACAAACAATGATTAAAGTTGCAGTTTTGGGTGCAACCGGTTATGCCGGCATCGAATTGGTGCGTCTTTTAACCGCACACCCGGAGGTTTCTTTGGAAATTTTAGGCTCTCAGAGCTTTAAGGGACAAAAAATCAGCGAGGTTTATCCCAACCTTGCAGGAATTTTAGATAAGGAATGTGAAGAAGTGGATTTAGAACGGGTGAAGGAATGTGATGTTGCATTCACCGCACTTCCACACGGTGCTTCCAAAACCGTGATTCCGGCATTATTGGAAACCGGGGTTAAAGTAATTGATTTGAGCGGCGATTATCGCTATGACGATGCCGCAGTTTACGAAAAATGGTATGGTGAGCCGCACTCCTCTCCGGAATTACTGCAGGAATCGGTTTACGGCCTTTGTGAATTACACAGAGAAAGAATCAAAAAAGCAAGACTCATCGGCAACCCCGGTTGCTACACCACCTGTTCTATTTTAGGTGCCGCACCGTTGCTGGCAAAAGGTCTTGCAGACGATAAAAATATTATCATTGATGCAAAATCCGGCGTAACCGGTGCAGGCCGCGGAACCAATCCGTTCTGTGAATGCACCGAAAGCACAAAGGCATACAAGGTTGCAACCCACCGTCACACCTCGGAAATTGAGCAGGAGCTTTCTAACATCTCCAAAAAGGAAATTATTCTTTCCTTTACACCGCATCTGATTCCGCAAAAACGTGGTATTCTTGCGACCATTTACATGAATCTGACCAAGCCCTGCACCACCGAAGAATTGCAAAAGCTTTATGCTGATTACTACAAAGATGAGTTCTTTGTACGGGTGAAAAAGGCGGGCGAGCTTCCCGAAACCAAGCACGTTGCCGGCAGTAACTTTGTGGACATCGGTGTTTGCGTGGATGAACGTTTAAACCGTGCCATTGTCGTTTCTGCTTTGGATAACATTGTAAAGGGTGCGGCAGGACAGGCAATTCAGAACATGAACCTGATGTTCGGACTGCCGGAGGATACTGCACTCAAGCACGCAGGCTTCTACCTCTGATGCAGAAGCTTTTGTACCAGCTCTACTATTTTGAAGCGGTACTCTACCATCACTCCGTCCTTGGAGATTAGCTGATAACTTTCCTCAGAGAGCTTCTCTCTGAGGATTTTTTTACCCTCCTCAGACAAATCCCCCACTGTTTCCTCGGTAAAACACAAGGGCGGATAGACAACACACCACCAGTTTTCTCCTGCACCTGCTCCGAGTGTGAGGACAAGACTTTCGTAATGTCCCTCCGGCATCATGATATTCTGATAGGCTTTTCTTGGGATATAGACTGTACCGATGCTTGCCGATGCACGGTAATCGCATCCGTTTTCTGCTAAAACTCCGTCGGCAATTGCCGTCCATTCGGGCAGATGTGTTTTTAAATTTTTGCAAAAATCTTCTTTTTTCTGTCCCTGCAGGGTGTCTCTTGCCTGCGCTAAGATACGATTGCGGACCTCCAGCTTGATTTGCTGGTCTATCACAGAATCGCTGTTTGCCTTAATATGCAGGCGGAGTAATTCTCCCGACAAATCCCGGCTGACACTTCCGGCATAGACCGGGAGATAACAAAGACACAAAACCATTAAAAAAATCCATTTTTTCATAAATTGCTCCATTCCTTCTGATACACAGATATTTCCCATTTTTTGGAATCTGTATACCTCACATAAAAAAAATAACATCAGGACAAAATAATTCCACAAAAATGATTTTTTGAAAGAAGGGATTTTATTGTTCGCAAATATTCAGAAAAAAAGCAGCTTCCTCCTTTGTTCCTTCCTGGTACTCTCATGCCTGGTTCTGTGCTATACGGTCGGAGAATTTGCCTCAGCTCAGACACAGCGTTCGGCAGGAGATTTACAATTAATGGCACGTGCCGTCAACGGCGAAGCACGAGGCGAGCCCTACGAAGGACAGGTTGCCGTTGCCGCCGTGATTTTAAACCGGGTAAAGAATCCGTCCTTTCCCAATTCCATTGCCGGTGTGATTTACCAGCCGGGTGCATTCACCGCTGTTTCCGACGGACAAATCAAT
Source organism: Oscillospiraceae bacterium (assembly GCA_015068965.1). Lineage (GTDB taxonomy): Bacteria > Bacillota > Clostridia > UBA1381 > UBA1381 > RQCD01. The sequence goes on along the minus strand of SVJN01000090.1, from coordinate 4,661 downwards.
GCCCCGATTGCGGAAAACTCCACCGTTTATAAGGCTTGTCAGGATGCAATGAATGGTTGGGATCCAACCTATGGTGCGATTTATTATTTTAACCCCGACACCGCAACAAATGCATGGATCTGGTCCCGACCACTCATCCGGCAAATCGGGAAGCATCGTTTTTGCAGTTAGCCAAAACAAAAATACATTTCAAACACAACGAAAGCGAAAACCCATCTCTGAAAAATCAGAGTCTGGTTCATTTTGCTTCAGCTAAGGAGGATTTATGAAACAGTCTTTTCAAAAATATATTTATTCCGCGCTCGGTGTTTTATTGGTGCTGAGCTTTGCATTCGGCTCTTACCACTACCGAAAGGCAGAAAAGCTTGAAATCATGGTCGAAAACGACTACAACCGAGCCTTTCACGAGCTGGTGAATTACGTAGATGATATTGAGGTGCTTTTGCATAAGGGAATGTTAGTATCCTCTCCGTCTCAGATGGCTACCATCTCAAGCGAGCTGTTCCGTCAGACCTCTGCCGCAAAGGCTTGTTTGGGACAGCTCCCCCTCTCTGAGGTGCAGATGGAAAATACCGAAAAATTTCTTTCTCAGATTGGGGACTATACCTATCTTCTGAGCCAGAATTCCATCAACAACGAACAAGTCAGTCAAGAGGATTACAAAAATCTTGCATCCTTAGGCGAATACGCACAAAAGCTGAATCAGGAGCTTTTGAAGATGGAGGATGAAATCTATGCCGGAACCCTCCGCTTTGATGCACTTTCCAAAAAAAGCAATGCCTCGGTTGCCTATGCCGCCTCCGATTACCGTTCCGGCTTTCAGAGTGTGGAAAAGGAATTTCAGGAGTATCCGTCACTCATCTATGACGGACCATTTTCAGAGCATATTGAAAGCATGAATCCCTTGATGACCGAAAATGCACCAATGGTTTCGGGCGAGGAAGCACTCAAAAAAGCCCGGGATTTTTTAGGAATCCCCGAGCTTTCCCAGAACGGAGAAAGTCAGAACACCGTGCTGGATTCATATAGCTTTACTGCCTCCTACGACGGACGTGATGTAATTGCCGCCTTTACCAAAAAGGGTGCCTATCCGCTATATTTTCTGATTAACCGGGAAATCGGAGAGGAAACCATTCCGGTCGAGAACGCCATCAGCATCGCTGCAGAATATCTCAAGACACATGGCTTTTCCTCCATGACCGAAAGCTACTACGATAAATCAGGCGGTATTGCAACCATAAATTTTGCCTATGTGCAGGACGATGTAATCTGCTACTCCGACTTAATCAAGGTCAGGATTGCTATGGATACCGGCGAAGTGGTCGGCTTTGAATCAAAGGGATATCTGATGACGCACACACAAAGAAAGCTCCCTGCCATTAAACTTTCCGAAGCGGAGGCAATGAAAAAAATCAATTCTCACCTTTCGGTCGATTCTGTCCGGCTTGCGTTGATTCCGAAGGACAGTAAGCGTGAAGTGCTTTGCTATGAATGCAAAGGACACTTTTCTGACCGGAATTATCTGATTTATATCAATGCCGAAAATGGCAGAGAGGAAAAAATTCTGATGCTGTTAGAATCGCCGGAGGGCATTCTTACCATTTAAAAAACGAGAGGCTGTCGCAAAATGTATAAATATGCACAAGCAATAACCGTAAGGGCGACGATCAGTCGCCCGCGGGCGGATCATATCCGCCCCTACTATCTTGTAACACAAAAAACTTTACATTCATATGATACACCTCATCCGTCAGCTATCGCTGCCACCTTCCCCTCGAGGGGAAGGCTTCTCCTTGAGGAGAGGCTCCGCCGATAGGCGGTGGTGAGGTGTAGATTGCAAAGCAATCGTAAGTAAAAAGTAAAGTTTTAAATTTTACAATGCACTACAACGGTAAATTATATTTTGATGCATAAATACTAATTTTGCTACAGTCTCTCTTTTGTTATCTATTATCAATTAAAGTTTCATAGTAATAAATCGGCAACGCAGACCAGCCATGGCAAAGACTTTCTGCATCTCCGTTTGCAAAATTCACTGTTTCCCAGAAGGAGGTTGCACCCTGACGGAGCATATACAAATAGGTTTCATCCAGCTCCTTTAAAATCAACGGGGCATATTTTTCCTTATCCTCCAAAAGCAGGGCATCAAACCGATAGCAGTTCATACTAAGCGTGTTCGGAACCATCGTTACACCGTAATCTCCCGAACCGTTTTCGGAAAGAACCCTTAACATCACAGACTTATCTGCTTGTTCTGCCGCACCGCAGAGCAGACAAAGTGCCTGTGTCAGCACAGAATATTGCTCCCGGTCACGTCCCTGGAACGAGAAAAACAGCTTGTCTTTTTCGCAGTAAAAATATTTGTAAATATTATCATTCAATTCCTGCCTCATGCGAATATATTCCGAGGAATCCTCACCAATTGCGTTACAGATATTTGCCATTGCACCCAATGCAAGGGACAAAAACGCATTCATTGGTGCTTCTGTATCCGGTGTTTCGGTATAGAACTGCCCTATCATTGTGGGGGACCATTCATAGAAATTCCAGTAGTTGGTTCGTTTCTCCGGATCATAGAACCGTTCTGCTAAGCCATTCTTACCCATGCGTTCAGTAAATGTTTTTAAAATCGTTTTTAAAACACCAAAGCATTCCTTTGCTAAAGAGGTATCACCACTATAGTCGATATATTCCTGCATCTGAATCAGATATGCCAGGGAAAAGCATGGAATCGGAACATCCTCTGTGCCTGCAGGCGAGCAGATTGCAAGCAATCCGTCGGGGCGCTGACTTTTTGCAATCAGGTAAAGGGATGCCCTTGCAAATTCATACTCAGAAAAACAGTAATAGCCACAAAGCATCTGATTCCGGGAGTCCATGGTATAAAGCGCCTGCTCCCGCCACGGACAATCCTCATAATGCTCATGCATACAGTGAATCAATGTGTTTTCACAAACTGCATAAATCGCATCCCGCAAAGGATTTCCGCTCTGATATTGTTTCACTGCAAGCGGATATTCCACCGGACGGATTCCTGCATAATACACTTTTATTTCTGTGGTTTCGGCAAACACCTGGATATATCGGCAACCTAACCGACGGAAGGTGTTCAAAAACTGGTTTCTGCCGGCTTTTGCATAAAAATCTATCGAAAAATCACGTGCATCAATCCGGGTACGGCAACGACCGTCCAAAATATGCTCCCCGAATCCGATATCCACCCGGCAAGCCTTCGGCACTTCAAAATCCAGGTCAAGAAAACCGCAGGTTTCTGCACCCAAATCCACAATAAACCAGATTCCTTCCTGCCCGGAAGAGAAGCTTCTTACCCCATCTGCTTCCTGCATCATCTGCTTGGATAATGTCAATGCCGCATTCTGCATCCGGTCTGCCGCCGGAGCATCCGGATTTTCATAAAAAAAGCTTCCGCACAACGAGCAAGTCCCGAAAATCCGGTCCTTCAAAACCGTTTTTTGAATCGGTCTTTTGGTAAAGCCACAGCCCGGCAACGGATTTTCGATTGCCGGTACAAAATCAGAAAATTCTGTTTTTTGGTACCAGTTATCCTCCTGCGCATTGTCAAATCCGTACCGCAAGCCAAGCTGTGTGGTAATCGGGATTGCCCTCCCCCGGATATATCCCCGGTCGGGGCGGCAGAGAATTTTTTCCGAAGAGGAAAGCACCTCCTCATCATCCGCTGATAAGGTAAATACAAGACCTGCTTCATCCCGGATATAGGTCATCGAATCAAAGCCATAGTACCAGACCAGAATGCAAAGGGTATTTTTTCCGTCCCGGATATGACGGCTGATATCAACCGTATCATAGACCTTATAATCCGGAAAACACGGATATTGCCCGAATGCCGCAAGCTCTCCATTGACCCATAGTGTATAATCCGAATCACAAAAGATATCCAGATGATAGCTTTTCCCCTTTTTTCCAACAAAAAAACCGGCAAAATCAATATATTCATCCTGCTCCAACGCATCCTGATACCAAATCATTTTTGCATTTTTTGAAAACATAAATTTCTTCTCCATTTTAAATTTTTTATTGAATGAACATTGCATCTCCAAAACTGAAAAAACGATACCGCTCAGCCACGGCAGTTTCATAAGCGTGCAGAACATTTTCCCTGCCTGCCATCGCACTCACCAGCATAATCAAGGTGGATTCCGGCAGATGGAAATTGGTAATCAGCGCATCCACCACACGAAGCTTTTTTCCGGGATAGATGAAAATGTCGGTCCAGCCGGTTTTTGCCGAAAGTGTTTCCTGCTCCATGCCGACCGTTTCCAGCACACGGGTTGCAGTTGTTCCGACCGAAATCACCCGATGACCGTTTTGTTTGGTTGCATTGATTAAATCCGCCGTTTCCTGCGGCATGATATAAAACTCCGAATGCATTTTATGGTCTAAAATATTATCGGTTTTAACCGGACGGAAGGTTCCCAATCCGACATGGAGGGTAACCGTTCCAACCCTTACACCCTTTTGCTTCAATTTCTCCAATAGCTCCGGCGTAAAATGAAGTCCCGCCGTAGGTGCCGCCGCAGAACCGGGATTTTTAGCATAAACAGTCTGATAGCGATCCTTATCCTCTAACCGCTTGGTAATATAAGGCGGCAGGGGCATCTCACCCAAACGGTCAAGAATTT
>SVJN01000089.1:6561-10612 GCA_015068965.1 Oscillospiraceae bacterium | reverse complement strand
GCTTCAACCTTTGCAACAAGCTCCGGTGTAATCTTCTCATCCGAATTGATAATGGTGCAAGCATAATCCTTCTTGCTCTTATTAATCATTTCTGCAATGTTCTTGCCCTGCTCTGAGAACACAGTTGAGAACTGTGCAATCATATTCGGAATGTTTCTGTGCAGAACACAGATTCTGCCCTCGCCACCAAGCGGAAGCTCACAGTTCGGGAAGTTTACGGAATTCAAGATGTTTCCGGTTTCTAAGTAAGAGGAAAGCTCCTGCGCCGCCATAATTGCGCAATTATCCTCTGATTCCTCGGTAGATGCACCTAAATGCGGAATTGCAATGATGCCCGGATAATTTACGGTATCCGGCATCGGGAAGTCAACCACATAAGCCGCAACCTTACCATTTGCCAAAGCCGCTTTGATATCGTCGTTGTTTACCAGCTCGCCACGGGAGAAGTTCAGAATTCTTACGCCATCCTTCATCTTTGCGAAGGTGTCAGCATTCAATGTATTCTTTGTCTCCGGTGTCAGCGGAACATGAACGGTGATATAGTCGGAATTTGCATAGATTTCGTCAATATTCTTTGCCTTCTGGATGTGACTGGAAAGTCTCCATGCCGCATCAACAGACAGATACGGATCGTAGCCGATTACGTTCATACCCAGATGACGAGCCGCATTTGCAACCAGCACACCGATTGCACCCAAACCGATAACGCCCAGGGTTTTGCCTTGTACCTCCTGACCTGCAAAGTTGGATTTTCCTTTTTCTACCTGCTTTGCAACATCGTCACCGGTCAGGGTGTTTGCCCATGCAATACCGTCAGAAATCTTTCTGGATGCTAAGAACAAGCCTGCTAAAACCAGCTCCTTTACCGCATTTGCGTTTGCACCCGGAGTATTGAATACAACGATACCCTTTTCGGCACATTTGTCGGTCGGGATATTGTTGGTACCTGCACCTGCTCTTGCAACTGCCTTCAGGTTTGCCGGCAGCTCCATATCATGCATGGCAAAGCTTCTTAAAATGATACCGTCGGCATTTGCCTGCGCATCATCTGTAATGGTGTACTTGTCAGCCGGAAGCTGTTCCAAGCCACAAGCCGCAATTTTATTCAAGGTTAAAATTTCATACATTGCTTTTCTCTCCTATTATGCGTTTTCTTCTTCAAATTTCTTCATAAACGCAACTAATTTTTCAACGCCCTCAACCGGCATTGCATTGTAAATGCTTGCACGCATACCACCAACGGATCTGTGTCCCTTGAGGTTTACAAAGCCTGCTTCCTTTGCTTCCTTTACAAACTTTGCATCCAGCTCTTCATTGCCGGTTACAAACGGAACATTCATCAAGGATCTGTCCTCCGGAACAACAGTTCCCTTGAACAGTTTTGAGGAATCCAGGAAATCATACAGAATCTTTGCTTTCTGCTCATTGATTTTCTGAATTGCAGCTACGCCGCCCTTTTCCTTAATCCACTCTAACACAAGCTTCAATACATAAATACCGTAGGTCGGCGGAGTGTTGTACATAGAACCGTTATCTGCATGAATCTGATAGTCAAACATAACCGGTGTCTGCTCCATTGCATTGCCGATTAAATCCTCACGGACAATTACCAAGGTCACACCTGCAGGACCTAAGTTCTTCTGTGCACCTGCAAACAACAGACCAAACTTGGAAACATCAATTTCCTCAGACATAACCATAGAAGAAATATCTGCAACCAGCGGAATATCTCCGGTATCCGGCAGTTGGTTAAACTTGGTTCCGTAGATGGTGTTGTTCATACAAATGTAGAAATAGTCTGCATCCTTGGAGTATTCAGACTTATCCGGCTTCGGGATATAGCTGAAGGTCTTATCAGCAGAAGATGCGATTTTGTTTACGGTGATGTAACGCTCAGCCTCCTGCGCTGCCTTCTTTGCCCATTGACCGGTGATTAAGATATCACACTTTTTATTCTTGTTTCCTAAATTCATCGGAACCATGGTGAACTGGCTGGAACCGCCGCCCTGCAAGAACAGAACCTTGTAGTTATCGGGTACGTGCATCAATTCACGAACCAGAGCCTCTGCACCCTCAATGATTGCTTCGTAATCCTTGGAGCGGTGACTCATTTCCATAACGGACATTCCGGATGTGCCGTATTCTACCATTTCCTTTTGTGCTTTTTCCAGTACTTCTACAGGTAACATAGACGGACCTGCAGAGAAATTGTAAACTCTCATTCTCATAAACCTCCCGGGAATTTAATCTGATAATTTCCCCTTTTTCGGGGATTAGAATTATTATATCCTATTTTTCGTCAATAGTCAATATGTATTCTGTTAAAATTTTAACTATTTTTTTACAAAAATCAACTTACAGTTCACAAAAACCATTCGGATTGTTACTTTGCCATCTCCATGCATCCTCGCACATCTCGGTAATGTCTCTGGTTGCTTCCCAACCAAGCTCTTCTTTCGCCTTTTTTGCATCTGCATAGCAGATTGCAATATCACCCGGTCTGCGTGCTTCAATTTTATAAGGAAGTGTTTTCCCACAAGCTTTTTCAAATGCACGAATGACATCCAGTACCGAATATCCGTTTCCGGTTCCGAGGTTAAAAATGTGAACCCCAGGTTGATTTGTTTTATGTTCCAATGCCTTCAGATGTCCGAGTGCTAAATCTACGACATGGATATAGTCTCTGACGCCGGTTCCGTCGGGCGTATCATAGTCATTTCCGAATACATGAACAAAATCTAATTTTCCGACTGCAACCTGTGCAACATAGGGAAGCAGATTGTTCGGAATTCCTTTCGGGTCCTCACCGAGCTTACCGCTCTCATGCGCTCCAATCGGGTTAAAGTACCGGAGCAGAGTCACCGACCACTTGTCGTTTGCCTTGAATACATCCGTTAAGATGTTTTCGAGCATCAGCTTGGTTGAGCCGTACGGGTTGGTGGTTGCCAAGGGGAAATCCTCTGTAATCGGCACTGTTTTCGGCATTCCGTATACCGTTGCCGAGGAAGAGAACACGATATTATATACCTCATGCTTTTGCATAATATCCACAAGATTCAGTGTTCCGGTGATATTATTGTGATAGTACCGGATTGGAATCCGGCAGGATTCGCCAACCGCCTTCAAGCCGGCAAAATGGATGACTGCATCAAATTTATTCTCAGAAAAACATTGGTCTACTGCATCGTAGTCCAGCAAATCCACCTTATAGAAGGTCGGTCTTGTTCCGGTTACCTCACAGATTACATCCAGCACCTTTTCATTGGAGTTATCCAGATTATCCAGAACCACCACATCATAGCCTGCTTTGATTAATTCAATCGTGGTATGGCTTCCGATATATCCGGCACCGCCTGTTACTAAAATTTTCATTTTTCTTTCCATTCCTTTCATCATTTTTTATCTTTCTCTATTAGTATACAAAATTTTTTCAGATTTTTCAAGATTTTGATTGATATTATAAAAAAATTGTGTTATAATACAAATTGAGGAGGGGTTTTCCGGTGCGAATTGTTGATTTACATCATCATACAACCTATAGCTATGACGGAAGCAGCTCTCCCGAAGAAGTGGTGCAAAATGCAATCCGGCATGGAGTTGCTGTACTCGGGATTACCGACCATCAGTTCTCAATCGGTTCCGGGCTTTTTGCATACATAAAAGAAATTAACGCATTGAAGGAGCATTATCGTGACCGGATTTCGATTCTTTGTGGTCTGGAAATCGGAACAAGACCGACTCCGCACGATTTTTTAACCTCCTCTTCCAAGGATCTGGATTTCTGTATCTTTGAATCACTCGACCATCCGGCAGGCATGGATTTTTATGAGTTTTTGGAATGGCAACGCCAATTCCATTGTCCGGTCGGACTGGCACATACAGATATCTTTCTCCTTTGCGAGCGTTACGGCACGAATCTGTTAAAGGTATTAGCAGAGGAAAACATTTTCTGGGAATTGAATCTTTCCGGAAACTATTCCTATTATTATGACTTTTTGACCAACCCCGAAAAACAACGTGCGGTTTTACAAAGCGGTGTTTCAATGAGTAT
>SVJN01000089.1:0-6461 GCA_015068965.1 Oscillospiraceae bacterium | reverse complement strand
TTCAACAAGTACCGTTCCTCCGAAGAATGGGACAGAGAATCCTCCCCGATTCTCTGGAAAAAGGACAAGTTTGAATGTCTCAAAACCGGATATTTCTGGTTATCTGACACACCCGATGTTGAATCTAACGGTTGGGATGAATTATATCACTGTTATCGGATATGCGTATATGCAACACTCCGTGAGAAAAAGACACAAAAAGTCTTCACCTTTTTCAATACCCATTTCGGCTTTGGTGACAATGGGCAGATAAAAAGTGTAAATCTGATTTTAGACTATTTCAAACAATATTCCGAGCACCCATGTCTGATTGTCGGAGATTTCAACATGACACCCGAGAGTCCGGCATATACCGAAATCACAAAGCATCTGACCGATGTAAATGCCGTTACATCGAAAAATTGGGAAACCACCTATCACGGATATTTTTGGGGAGAACCGCAACAACAGCATATTGACTACTGCTTTATCGACGACAAAATCCAACCAATCAGCCAGACCGTTTTAGACAATCAGTTTGACGGCAAATTCCCGTCCGACCACTACGGGCTTTTGTCCGTCCTGGAAATTTAAGCAAGGAGAACAAGAGATGAACCTGACTTCACCAAAAGTTATCAAAGAAATTTGTGCCCAGTTCGGATTCGGATTTTCCAAAGGTCTGGGGCAGAACTTTTTGTTAGATGCAAATGTTTTGGAGCAGATTGCAGAAGCCGCAGGCGATGTGGATGCAGTCATTGAAATCGGCCCCGGCTTCGGCGTTTTAACCCGGGAGCTTGCTAAAGCCTACGAGACTGTTCTTTCGATTGAAATTGACCAACGTCTGTATCCGATTTTAGACTATACCCTTTCGGATTGCCCGAATGTGGAAATTATTCCGGGGGATGTAATGAAATTAGATATTTCCGAGCTGATTTCAAAAAAGCTTGACAAAAAACGCATCAGCGTTGCGGCAAATCTTCCTTATTATATTACTACACCGATTCTGACCATGCTGATTGAAAGTCGGCTTCCCTTTGAAAATATTGTCGTCATGATTCAGAAGGAGGTTGCACAGCGAATCTGTGCAAAGCCCGGAAGCAAGGACTACGGTGCAATCAGCGTGCTTTGCCAGTATTATACGAATCCGGAGCTTTTGTGCGTGGTTCCTGCCGGAAGCTTTCTGCCGCCACCCAAGGTGGATTCTGCAGTCTTGCGGATGCAGGTTTTACCCGAGCCCAAGGTTCACACCGAAAATGAAGCCCTCTTTTTCCGGGTGGTAAAGGCGGCATTTTCACAACGCAGAAAAACCCTTCTAAACTGCCTTTCCAATAATTTTCCGCTGGACAAAAACACCCTGACCGATTGTCTGGAGGGGATTGGCATCCAGCCTACAATCCGGGGCGAAAAGCTCGGCTTAGAAGAATTTGCAAGCATCACAAAAGCCCTACAATCAATTCTTTAAATTACCAAAGGAGACCTGACAATGAAAATTCCGGAAACAACGCCACAGGATATCGGCGAAAAAATTGCAACACTGCGAAAACAAAACAACTATACACAAAAAAAGCTGGCAGAAATTCTTGAAATTTCTCCGCAGACATTGATTCGGTACGAAAAAGGAAAAGCAATTCCATCAGCATCCATGCTTGTGAAAATGTCTCAGGCTTTGAATGTCTGCACCGATGCCATCCTCAAGCCATTAGAAAAGCTACAACCGGAGCCTATCCTGAAAAACGGCAGATGTGCTTTATTCCCTACCCCGAAAAAGCCGGCAGACATCCCGGAAATTCTGAAAGAAGAACCTAAATTTTAATCTGCATTTTGTGCAGATACATTGTCGAATACAATATCACTGCGAATAAAACCGGGGAATTTTAAAAATAGTGCAGAACGAATGAAACGAAGTATTGTGCGGTTCTCTGACGCACAATACCTTGCCCGATGGCGTACGCGGGTACGTCGAGAGGTTCGTTGAATTCGTAGTTTGACGTCATAAAAATAAAGAGAAATCCGCATTTTTTGCGGATTTCTACAAAAATTTGCAAGTTTAAACGTTTTGTAATGCTTGTAAATGCTTATGAAAAGCCGTCAAACGGTCGGTACATTTTTAAACATCCCCATAAAACATTCTTTTTACGCCTTGTTAACAGAACCAAACAGTTCCATCTTTTCCTTTACAATTTCCTTGATTGCTTCACAGCCCGGAGCTAAGAGCTTTCTCGGGTCAAAGCCTTTGCCCTCTAAATCCTTACCTGCTTCGATATACTTTCTGGTAGCAGCCTGGAAATAGAGCTGGCATTCAGTATTTACGTTAATCTTTGCAACGCCTAAAGAAATTGCCTTTTGAATCATTTCAGCCGGGATGCCGGTTCCGCCATGCAGAACGAGCGGTAAATCACCGGTTAATTCCTTGATTGCAGCCAATGCATCAAAATCAAGTCCCTTCCAGTTTTCCGGATACTTTCCATGAATGTTACCGATACCTGCTGCCAAGAAATCAACGCCCAGGTCAGCAATCATCTTACATTCCTTCGGGTCAGCCACTTCGCCTGCACCGATCACGCCGTCTTCCTCACCGCCGATAGAACCAACCTCAGCCTCTAAGGAAAGTCCCTTTTCACGGGTTACGCGAACCAATTCGGTGGTCTTTTCAATATTCTCAGCAATCGGATAGTGAGAGCCGTCGAACATAACAGAGGAGAAGCCTGCTTCGATACAGTCAAAGCACTGCTCGTAGGTACCGTGGTCTAAGTGCAATGCAACCGGGACAGTAATCTTCATGTCCTCAATCATAGCCTGAACCATTGCAGAAACGGTCTTAAAACCGGTCATGTATTTTCCTGCACCTGCAGATACACCTAAGATAACCGGAGAATTGTTCTCCTGCGCAGTTGCAAGGATGGACTTTGTCCACTCTAAGTTATTGATGTTAAACTGACCAACCGCATATTTACCTGCGACAGCCTTTTTTAACATTTCTGTTGCTGAAACTAACATAATTCAGTTTCCTCCTTATAAATTCTTTTTTTATTTGTGAAGCACAATTGTACTTACATTCAAAATAGATTCTAAATCCTGCCGGTTTGCTCCGTAGAACTGCTCACTTCCGCAGGTTTTGCAGGTGAGTGTTATCCCGACATCCTCCACATTCACCATGATATCTTCTGAACCGCAGTTGCATGAAATTGCACAGTTTTTCGCCTTTTCGTTGATGGCGGTAACAATTTCAAATAGGATACTTAGCTCCTGCTCAATCGCCATATTATCCGAAAAATCCCGGAACAATGCCTCCTGCTCATGCATCGCATCGATAACCTGCTCCTTTTCACCCAAAAACAGAATTTCAATATCGGTGTTCGGGCAACAAAGCTTGTAGAGCCTGTCCTGCCAGAAAATGCTCTTTTTTACATCAAATGCGTGCATTTCCCGACATAAAACACAAAAAACCTCCACCCGGTATCCTTTGGGTGTCTGTGTGATGCGGACCACATCTTCCTTACAGCTTTTTTCTTTGCAGGAAAGGACCAACGGCTCCTTTTTCGGAATCCGGAAAATGCCGACCTCCTGCCCGATTCCCGACATACACACCGGGCAAACATATCCGATAAAGTTCGATAACGTAGTAATCATATTGTTTCCCCTCCTCCGGAATCCATGCAGGCTTGGTCGTAATTCTGATGCAATTAAAATTATTATACCATAATCCTATATTGATATCAACAAATTTGTAAAAATTTTGTTAAAAATCATAGACTATCCGTGTTTGTTTGTGATATAATATGTATATATAACCGACAATCAAAACAATCGGTTCAAATGGCAAAACAGAAAGGTATGATAACAATGACAGAAAAAGACTTATTTGAAAAGCTCAGCTACAAGCGAAAGGACGCATATGAGCAGATGTCACCTGAGCAGGTACGGGAGATGCTGGATATGTGCGACGAATACCGCACATTTTTAGACGAGGGAAAAACCGAACGTGAGTGCATCTCGTTAGCCGAAAAAATGGCAATTGAGAACAGCTTCCGTCCCCTGGAGGAATTTGATTCCTTAAAACCGGGCGACCGGGTTTACTGCATCAACCGGGACAAGAACATTCTGCTTGCCGTCATCGGCGAAGCAGGTCTGGAGCAGGGCGTGAACCTTGTCGGTGCTCATGTGGATTCTCCCCGCCTTGACTTAAAACCAAATCCGCTCTACGAAGCATGTGACATGGCATTGTTCAAAACCCACTACTACGGCGGTATCAAAAAATATCAATGGACTGCTATTCCACTTGCTTTGCATGGAGTTGTTTATACAAAATCCGGTGAAAAGATTGAAATCTGCATCGGTGAAAAGGACACCGATCCGGTATTCTGTGTGACCGACCTCCTGCCGCATCTGGCAAAGGATCAGATGTCTAAAAAGATGACCGAGGGCATTGAAGGCGAGGCATTGAACATTTTAATCGGCGGAATCGGTGCAAAGGCAGAAGGCGTTTCCGAGCCGGTCAAGTATAAGATTCTTTCTATTTTAAATACACTCTACGGAATCAGCGAAGCAGACTTTATGCGTGCAGAATTGGAGGCAGTTCCGGCATTCAAAGCACGCAATGTCGGTCTGGACGAAAGCTTTGTCGGTGCCTACGGTCAGGACGACCGTGTCTGCGCCTTTACGACCTTAAAGGGAATTCTTGGCATGAACGAAACACCGCACCGCACCGCAGTTGCTCTGCTGGTTGATAAAGAGGAAATCGGTTCGGTTGGTAATACCGGTATGCTTTCCCGTTTCTTTGAAATGGCGCTGGCTGAAATGCTGGAAAAGGAAATCGGAAGCTATTCCATCACAGCATTCAACCGCATGATTCGCAATTCTGCCTGCCTTTCCTCTGATGTCGGTGCGGCAGTCGACCCAAGCTACGAGGGTGTCAATGATAAGCTCAATGCCGCTTATGCCGGCAAGGGAATCCTGCTGATGAAATATACCGGTTCACGCGGAAAATCCGGAGCAAGCGATGCATCTGCAGAATTTATGCAGGAAATCATCTCGATTTTAGATGCCGGTCAGGTTGTATGGCAGACCGGCGAGCTTGGCAAGGTTGACCAGGGCGGCGGCGGAACCATTGCAATGTATGTCGGAAACCTGAACATGGATGTAATCGATTGCGGTGTTCCGGTGCTGAGTATGCACGCACCGTTTGAGGTGACTGCAAAAACAGATATTTATATGGCGTATCGGGCATATTGTGCCTTCTACAAATTAAGATAAAAAAGCTTCTGATAGAAGCCCCGCCTGCGGGCGTGGGATTAAGGAAGCAATTTTGTTATTCCGGAAATTACAACAAAAATGTTGTAATTTCCTATATAATAAAAAAATAAAGTTATCACAAGGGACTGTTGCGTGAAACGCAAAAATTCACTTTTCTTGTAGGGGGCGATGCCCACATCGCCCCGCAATCCGGGCGGATGTAGGCATCCGCCCCTACAATTTTGAATCAATGTTTCGCACAACAGTCCTTACGAGTGGTACCTCGACAGTAATTTTACATCAGAGTACATCAAACATTCCGAAGCCTTGAGAATTTTTACTTCCCAGCCCGGTATGATACAAAAAATTCAACATCTGCGGAGTACCCTCCAGGCAAAATTCCCCATGCCACGCCGTAATCAGAGTTTCCTTAAACTTTGTCGCACGTTTTACAAAGCGTGCGTTTTTTTGCGGTGTAACAGAAAATGAAGGCACCATATCCGACTTTGTATAGCTTGCCCATTTCCGCTTTGCGTTTTCAACCACCGCATCATAAAACTCTGCATCCTCCGGAGAGAAATAGGTCGTATGACCGTCCGGCATTGTCTGATAAACAACAATCGGAGATGCTGTTTTAATTGTGATTGCATCCGAGAAAACAATCGTATCCTCCAGCGCAGCATGGGCAATTTCTATTTCGTTTTTCCCGAGCCGTTTCTTCGGGTGCTTGATAAAATGTGTATAAAGTAACTGCAGCATATAAGCATCTGTTGAGCGGATTTCCAGAAAAACCGTTTCCGGATAGATAATCTCTTTTCCCTCAATTTCATATCTTCCCCGCAATTCACCAAAGGTAAATAGCTTGAATTTCCGACTCCCCGCCGCATAACCGACCTCATGCAGCCTGCCGGAAAAGGTCTCATCCTGACAAAGTGCATGATAAATAAAACCCTGTATGGTATGCGCAGAGGCAATCGGCAACCAGATTCTGTTTCCTTTGATTGTAAGCTTTAATTGCATGGTTTTTCTCCTATCATATGATATTTTCTGTACGTATGATTTTTCCGGTTTCTCCAAGTCAAAACTTTTGAGAACTTTTCCGCACACTATATCATCTCTTTTTATCATATCTTTTTATAAAATTTTCTCATCCTCTTGTCCATCTTATCAATTTTTTCCCTAAAAGTCAATGCTTTTTCATGAATCGCTTGATAGGTCTTGTTGGTTTACAAAACTGCACATAAAAACAA
>SVJN01000088.1 GCA_015068965.1 Oscillospiraceae bacterium | reverse complement strand
AGCCGGAATTTATCTATGAAAATATCCGTACAATTTTAAATGACTTACAAGCATAAAAGGAGTTATACGATACCGACTGTATTGCATCGGTATCGTATAACTCCTTTTTTTAATCTTCCATAACAAGCTCTTTGAATCGTTCTATCTGGGATTCGGTCGGTTTAAAGTCCGTGTGTGAGCAACAAGGAATATTGGGCTTTGAGCCGTCTGTTCCGTAGAAGGGAGTAAGGCGGTCGTTTTCATATTGCTTGCGGCACTCCTCTGAATGGAAATCCGGAATGTCATACGGCTTGCCGCCCTCGAGCATGGAGCGGTGTGCAAGAATCGCCACCGAGGACATCGCAACGGCAGAATGCAGGTCAAACGGATGCTCGGGTTGCTTTTTCTGACGGATACAATCCAAAAACATCCGTGCAGTAAGATAATCACCGCCACCGTGACCGCTTTGTCGGATGAAGGCTTCGTCCTGATCATTCCAGCCGGGTTCATAGAGTGTTGTTTCGTTTGCATCCTCCGGCTTTGACCAGCTATTGTAACGAAGCATTACCTTTTCACCCATGCCACGCAGGTTTTCGACCTGTCCTTCGGTTCCGCAAATCCGATAGGCATTATGATGTGCACCAAATGCGGCACAACCGGTAATTCTGAAAATGGAACCGTCATCGTTCTGGGTGGTGATGATTGCGGCACGGTCTGCACCGTGGCGGGCGGTCGGGTAATCTCCCTCAATCGGTGCAAAGACAGAAAAAGATGTCACACGTTTGGGAGTTGCCCCAGTTGCGTGCATGACCGGACCTAAGGAGTGGGTAATATAGTAGCTTCGTGGGGTAAAGTTACGCCAATGCTCCGGGAAGTAGTTATAGATTTTCATAAAGGTTGTGTCTGCAGGATCTGCCGGATGGTTATATTCTCCTTCGGCATAGAGGATTTTTCCGAGTGTTTTGCTGTCACAGATGCGCTTCATTTCCCGGTTGAAAATCATCTGCGGATAATTCTCTGCAAGCATATAGATAGAATCGCTTTTTTCTGCAGCACGAATCAGCTCTACGCCCTCTGCCATGGTGCCGTTACTGATACACTCCGAGAAAATGTGCAAACCACGTTCCATGCATCGGATTGCATAGGGTGCGTGCTCGTGGAAATAGTTTGCAAGCACAACGGCATCCATATCATGCTCAATGAATTGGTCAAAGCTGTCATAAACCGCAACACTTGCATCCAGTGTTTTTGCTGCTGCCTCTCTGCGTTTTTGGTGGAAATCACAGATGGCAACAATTTCACAGTTTAACAGCATAAAATTTCTGGCAATGTCCATTCCACGTCCAACGCCAAAGATACCAATTTTGATTTTGTTCATAGAAAAAACTCCTTTCGTTTGTTTTCTTTTATCATACAATGAATCTTGTAATATTTCAATGGAATTTTTCTATATATTGATAGAAAATAGTTTGAAAAACTTGTGTTCTTGAAAAAGGCGTGTTATAATAAAAGATATCAATGCGAATCGTGGGGGATCAACATGAAGAATAAAAATATCTGTAAATTCATACCGGCTTCCACCTCGGAAAAAATAGAAATCTATTGCTTTATCTATGAATCGAATCAGGAAACCATGAGACTGCAAACAAGATTACATTCAAACCGGGCAATTCTGGTAAAGCAGGGAAAGGGCATTTTCCAATTTGATGACCGGTCGGTAGAGTTTGGTGCCGGAAGTCTTGTGTTCGGGTTTGAGCAGGAGCTTTTTTCGACGGTTTCTGAGGATGTGTGTGAATATATGTACATAGATTTTGGCGGTATGCGCTCGGAAGTTTTGTTCCGGCGATTCGGTATCAGCCAGAATCACCGGAGCTTTGCCGGCTTTGACGGGATTCTGCCGCTCTGGCGGGATAGCCTTTCCCGGGCATCGCAGGAGAATATCGACCTTGCTTCGGAGAGTATGCTGCTCTATATCTTTTCAAGACTTGTCGGAGCGGATTCGGAGCAGAATCATCTGATTGGTGAAATCCTGGAAATTACCGAGTCACAGTTTTCCGACTCGGAGCTTTCCATCACAACCATTGCCGGGACACTTTCATATAATCCGAAGTATCTTTCGCATCTGTTCAAAGGGCATATGGGGATGGGGTATTCCGAATACCTGCGAACCGTGCGGATGAAATATGCAATTTCCTTGTTTGACCACGGGATTGATTCGGTCAAAAATGTTGCGTTTTTGTCAGGCTTTCATGACCCGCTGTACTTTTCAACCGTGTTTAAAAAAGCAATCGGCATCTCTCCTAAGGAGTATATCCGGAAGACAAACCGGGGTTGAATGAAATATCATTACAAAATAAGAGCTAAAAAGTATAGTAAAAATGGCGGTGTAAAAATTTCGTTTACACCGCCATTTTTGCAGTTCAGATGGTTTTTGTATATTCTTCAATATCAATGACCGTCCCGGTTTTTCTTGCCTCTTCTGCCGCAAAGGTGATGACATGGTTCTCATAGGATTCCCGGATTTCGGGGACGGAACAACCGGTATAAGTGCCGGTTAAGTATTCATAAAGTGTCCGGATAATGCCGCCATCACCGCCACCGTGACCGCTTGTAATGCCGTCTGCGGCAACCAGGTCGATGGTTTCGGTGGTTTTCGTCCGAAAATTATAGTATTCAATCGGATTTTTTCCGTCAATTGCAGCGTGAATTTCACCCTCGGTTCCCATGATATGAATCTGTCTGCCGCCTTTGTTGAATGCGTTCATGGTAAAGGTTACGGTGATATCATCCTCAAATAACAGATTAACGGTCTGGTGGTCAACCACATTGTTATTGCAACGGTAGACGCATTTTCCGTATTGTGTGGTGGAAATGGCGTGCTTCACCATGTCGTCGGTGGGCTCAGCTTCTCTGGTTGCAGTGCCGCGGAACCAATCGTTTTCCTTATCGTCTAAGTAGAGTTTGACAGCATTGTAGGGGCAACTTTCTCCATGTGGACAACCCTCGATACAATATTCGGGTGCGCCTTCGGGGGCATTTTTTTCTGTGAAGTAGGAAAGTGTGCCAAAGGACTGTACCTTTTTACACGGCTTTCCAATCAGCCATTGAAGGATATCCATGTCATGACAGGATTTTTGCAGAAGCATAAAGGAGCTTGCCTCCTCATTGCCCCAGTTTCCACGCACAAAGCTATGGCTTTGATGTACATTTCCGACACATTCCTCATGATTGATTGACATGAGCCTTCCAACCTTGCCGGAATCTATCATTTGCTTTAACTGAATAAAAATATCGGTGTAGCGGAGTACGGTACAAATCAACACTTTCACATTGTTTTTTTCTGCGGATTCTGTAATCTGCCTGCACTCCTCGGGGGTGGGGGCGATTGGTTTTTCTAAAAGCAAATCATATCCCAGACGGATTGCCTCCATTGCAGGCAGAAAATGGTCTCTGTCCATTGTGGCGATAATGGCAAGGTCTGCGATTTTTCCTTGAGCGAGCAAGGGCTTCCAATCGTCAAAGCAGAGCTTGTCTGGAATATTATGCTTTTTTTGGATGTATGCTCTACGGCTTGGAATCGGTTCCGCAACTGCAATTACCTCAAATTGCTCCGGCATACTGTGCATCAAATCGGTATAGATGGTACCGCGTGAGCCGGCACCGATTAAAATTACCTTTAACTTTTTCATCGGTATCCTCCTAAATTTGTCTTTACTTTTTCATATGAGTCTGATATAATCATTATAGAAGATTTAAAATCATATATCAATACAAATTTCGTTCAGAAATATATGATTTTAGTCACAAAGGGGTGATTTTGATGTGGAAGCCTTATCCGATTCAGAATCGGATTTCGATTGATGCGATGTTTTCATTGTTTGAGCGGTACTGTGAGCCGGACTGTCGATTTTTGGGAGAGGCGCATAATTTTTGGGAATGCTTATATGTAGAGTGGGGAGAGCTTTGTGTTTCGGCGGATGAACGTGTTTATCACCTGCGTGAGGGGGATCTGATTTTCCATAAGCCGTTGGAATTTCATAAATTCTATGTAGAGCAGGAAAACGGTGCGGATATCTTTGTGTTCTCCTTTCGTATGGAGGGGGAGCTTTCGGAATGCTTTTTCAACAAGGCGGTCTCTCTTCTGCCGGAGGAACGTGCCTGCATGGAGCGGATGATTGCCTATGTACGGCGGATGAAGCCGGATGCAGAAGCAGATTGTGAAAACCGAAAAAACTATGTTAGTATTTTTGAGGAGTCGGAAACCTTTTCTCAGATGCTGGTTTCCTATTTATATCAACTTTTATTGCCACTTTCGGAACGGGAAACCGAACGGAAGGGGCTGATGCGTGAGGATGCGGAAATTTTCAAAAAGGCGGTGCAGTATATGCACGCCAACATGAACCGACAGGTGCAGGTTGCGGAGCTGTCGGAGTTTTTAAATGTCAGCCAATCCTGGTTAAAACGTATCTTTGAACGGTTTGCCGGAATTGGGATTCATAAATATTTTCTACAGATGAAAATGAAAAAGGCGGTAGAGTTATTGGAGTCGGGCGTGCGTGTGAGTGATACCGCTGAACGGCTGGGGTTTTCCTCACAAGCCTATTTTTCGGCGGCATTCCGACGGGAAATGGGTAAAAATGCATCGGATTTTTTGCCGTGATTGGGAAAAAGCATCCGGATTTATGGCAGAAACATACAAGGAATAAAAAAATTTTTGAATAAAGTGTGAAAATATAAAATAACTCTTGATTTATCGGGGAAAATGTATTAAAATAAGAATAGGTAAATATATTTACATTTTTTCGCTTGGGAAGCGAAAGGGAGGAAACAAATGGCAAATATTCATTTTGATTACAAAAAGGCATTGAACTTTGTAGGACAGCATGAGCTTGATTATATGCAGGATGCCGTTTCGGCGGCACACTATGCTTTACATGATAAAAGCGGTGCAGGTTCAGATTTCTTAGGTTGGGTTGACCTGCCGGTAGATTATGACAAGGAAGAATTTGCACGCATCAAAAAGGCGGCAGAAAAAATCCGTTCCGATTCGGAGGTTTTAATCGTTATCGGGATCGGCGGCTCTTACCTTGGTGCAAGAGCGGCACTTGAAATGTTAGGACATAGCTTCTATAACACCGCATCGGCTGAAACAAGAAAAGGCCCGCAGATTTTCTTTGCAGGCAACAGCATCAGCTCTACCTATTTATGTGAGCTGTTAGAGGTGGTAGAGGGCAAGGATATTTCGGTAAATATCATTTCCAAATCCGGAACCACTACCGAGCCGGCAATTGCATTCCGTATTTTTAAGGAGCTTCTGGAAAAGAAATATGGGAAAGAAGAAGCAAAAAAACGTATCTACGCAACTACCGACCGTGCAAGAGGAGCTTTGAAGTCCTTGGCGGATGAGGAAGGCTATGAGTCCTTTGTGATTCCGGATGATGTCGGCGGCAGATATTCTGTTCTTACAGCAGTAGGCTTGTTGCCGATTGCGGCGGCAGGCATTGACATTGATGCTATGATGCAGGGCGCGCAGGACGCAAGAGAGCGTTATATGAACCCGAATCTTTCGGAGAATGAGTGCTATCAGTATGCGGCTGTCCGCAATGCATTGTACAGAAAAGGCAAGACCGTTGAAATGATGGTCAACTATGAACCGGCACTGCACTATTTCGCTGAATGGTGGAAACAGCTCTTCGGCGAGAGTGAAGGCAAGGACAACAAGGGAATTTTCCCGGCGGCGGCAGATTTTTCAAGTGATTTGCATTCTATGGGTCAGTATATCCAGGAGGGGATGCGGATTCTTTACGAAACTGCTCTGCTGGTAAAACAACCGAGAAAGAATATTACCATTGAAGCAACCGATGATAACATTGACGGCTTGAATTTCCTTGCAGGAAAGACGCTGGATTTTGTCAATGAAAAGGCGGCACAGGGAACACAGCTTGCACATACTGATGGCGGCGTTCCGAATTTGGTGGTAGAAATTCCGGCTCTGACCGCTTACCATTTCGGTGAGCTGGTGTTCTTCTTTGAAAAGGCGTGCGGTATCTCCGGCTATATGCTGGGTGTGAATCCGTTCGACCAACCGGGTGTTGAGGCGTACAAGAAGAATATGTTCGCACTTTTAGGAAAACCCGGCTATGAGGCACAAAAAGCGGAGCTGGAAGAAAGATTGAGTCAATAAGGTGTGCAGACACTTTATATATGAAAAAATAAAGGAGGACCAAGACTATGGTGGAATTATTAATCGGCAAAAAGGGAACCGGAAAAACAAAGGTATTGATTGAAAACGTGAATGCAGCTGCTGCTGTTGCAAGCGGTAATGTTGTGTTTATCAGCAAGGATTCAAGCAGAAATATGTATGATATCAAGTCTCAGATCAGAATGGTAGATACAAAGGATTTTGCAATTACTTCCTGGGAAGAATTTTTAGGTTTCCTCTGTGGCGTTATCAGCGGTAATTTCGATATTACCCATATCTTTATCGACGGAATTTTAAAAATCGTAGATGACAAGCTGGAAGGCTTTGAACAGTTCTTGCAGAATGTAGAAGAGCTTTCTGCAAAGTTCAGCATCTCATTTGTAATGTCTGTGAGCATTGATAAGGACGAAGCTCCGGAATATATGAAGAAATATCTCTAATCGAACAAAGGAAGGAATACACAAAATGCAGTATCAGAGTACAAGAAATAAGGCAATTGCCATTTCTTCGGCAGAAGCAATTAAAATGGGATTGTCTGCCGAGGGCGGACTGTTTGTTCCGGAAAGCTTTCCGACGGTGTCCGTAGCAGAAATTGAGTCGTATGCGGATATGACCTATCAGGAACGTGCGTATGCAATATTGTCTAAGTTTTTAACGGATTTTTCCAAGGAAGAATTGCAGGCGTGTGTCGATAAGGCATACACTGTGGAAAAATTCCAGACCGAGAATATTGCGCCGGTCTATAAGCTCAATCCCCACACTTATTTTCTGGAGCTGTGGCATGGCCCGACTTGTGCATTCAAGGATATGGCATTGCAGATTCTGCCGCATCTGTTGACAACCTCAATGAAAAAGACCAACGAGGAAAGTGAGGTCGTAATCCTGGTTGCAACCTCCGGCGATACCGGAAAGGCGGCATTAGAGGGCTTCCGTGATGTAGACGGAACCCGGATTATTGTATTCTATCCCGACCATGGTGTGAGTGAAATCCAGAAGCTGCAGATGGTAACACAAGAAGGGAACAATGTCGGTGTTGCCGCAGTCAATGGGAATTTTGACGATGCACAAAACGGAGTCAAGGCAATTTTTACCGATGAGGAGTACAAAAATCTGCTTGCAAAGAGCCACTTTAAATTATCGAGTGCGAACTCCATTAACTGGGGCAGACTTGTTCCGCAGATTGTTTACTATTTCTCTGCATATGCAGATTTGGTTATGGGTGAAGAAATTACAGCAGGTGATGAAATCAACGTGGTCGTACCGACCGGAAACTTTGGTAATAT
Organism: Oscillospiraceae bacterium; assembly: GCA_015068965.1. Taxonomy (GTDB): domain Bacteria; phylum Bacillota; class Clostridia; order UBA1381; family UBA1381; genus RQCD01. The sequence continues at coordinate 3,157 of SVJN01000088.1, read as the reverse complement.
TCTTGCCGCATACTATGCAAAGAAAATGGGACTCCCGATTAAAAAGCTGATTTGTGCGTCCAATCAGAACAATGTTCTGACCGATTTCATCCGCACCGGCGAATATAATAAAAACAGAGCATTCCACACAACCATTTCTCCATCTATGGACATTTTGATTTCCAGTAACCTGGAGCGTTTTCTCTATGACATTTCCGGCTGTCAGGATTCCCTGATTTCCGACTGGATGGATGCCTTAAAAACCACCGGTGTTTACCGTGTTACAGACGAAGTAAAGGCAAAAATGCAGGAGTTATTCTGGGCAGGCTGTGCTGATGATGAGTTGACGATGGCAAAGATTGCAAAATGTAAGGAAGAATATGATTATGTGATGGATACCCATACAGCAGTCGGAAAGGCAGTTTACGACGATTATGTTGCCCAGACCGGGGACATGACCAAGACCGTGATTGCATCTACTGCAAGTCCGTTCAAGTTCAATCAGAGTGTTCTGATTGCACTAAAGGGTTATCCTGCAGTTGCCGGCAAGGATGAGTTTACTTTGCTGGAAGAATTGCAGAATCAAAGCGGTATGCGGATTCCTCAATCGCTGTCTGCACTCAAAACAAAACCAAGATTGTTTGATTTGGTTTGCGAAAAGGAACAGATGCCGCAGATTGTCAGTGATTTTTTAAAGATTGACTAATGAGCTTAGTAAGGGGATGTAGTGTACATCCCCTGCTTTTTTGGAGGAGTATATGAGGAATTATCTGAAGCTATTGGTTTGTCCTAAAGAGGTTGACCGTGATTTTATCCGGACGAGAATTCATGTAAGAGATGGATTGCTTTTGGTAAATATCGTCTACTTTCTTGTTATCATCATGATGATGCTTCCCCGAATCAGAGAAAACGGCATTGCTTCGTTCCTGTTTATTTGTCTGATTGGCGTGCTTGCTTTGATTTGTTTGGATTTGACACTTGTAGTGAATGCGTGGATTTTTCGTCTGCTTTGCAGAAAAATATGTCATAAGGATTTTTTGTTCAGAACCTGTTTTCAGTTGGTTTTGATTTATTCTATTCCGGAAATGTTGATTGCAATGTTGACATATGGAATTTCGATGATGCTTGGTTTCACATTCAAAACAGGATTAAACACAATATACGGTGTGATAAGTTTTGTGTTTTGTGCATACATACTACTATACTATTTGATTCGAGTGTTTGAATGCCCGAAAAAGAATGCAGGATTTGTAGTTATTTCTTATTTTGCAATCTTGAAGCTGATTCTGTTTCTGATATAAAAAAATCGGACAATTGCAATAAAAAATCGGACAGATTCAGAGAAAAAAGACACATTTCTATTTTGGAAATGTGTTCTTTTTGTGTCAAAAAATGGAGAAATTGCATGAGTTTTTTTCAAAAAGAAGGAATCAAAGAACTGTCCGATTTCTGTCCGATTTAAAAGAGTTGGACAAAATAGAAAAAGTAAAGATTTTTACGGAAAAATATGTTATAATATATTTGTTAGTACCAGATACTAAGATGTTGTATTAAATATAATCAAGATTCTGTCCGCCTGTGACAGAGCCGGAAACAAAATTTACAGGCAGAAAGGTTTTGGGAAGAAAATGAGTTTTGAAATTTTAGGCACAGGCAGTTATGTGCCGGAGCGAGTGGTTACCAATGATGAGCTTTCCAACTATGTGGAGACCTCGGACGAATGGATTGTAAAGCGTGTCGGCATTCGGGAGCGAAGAGTCTGCACCAGCGAGACCACTGCAGATTTGGGGTATCTTGCGGCAAAGAATGCGTTAGAAAACAGCAATACTGCCCCGGAAGATTTGGATTTGATTCTGGCAGCAACCGTCAGCGGTGATTCAGTTTCACCGTCGTTGGCTTGTATGATTCAGAAAAAATTAGGTGCAACCTGCCCGGCATATGATGTGAATGCGGCATGCTCGGCATTTTTGTTCCTGTTAGAAACTGCAGCAGGCTATTTTGCAAGAAAAAAGGTCAAAAAGGTTTTGGTAGTCGGTGCGGAACGTATGAGCCGGATTGTAGACTGGGAAGACCGTTCCACCTGCGTAATTTTCGGCGATGGTGCCGGTGCGGCAGTGCTTGGCGAGGGAGAGGGGTATCTTTCTTCCAAACTCTTCTCGGATGGCGGTGACGATGTTATCTGCATCCCGACTCCGGGCGGAAAATCTCCCTTTTATCAGGGAGAAGAGACCGTTCCGTATGTCATGATGAAAGGGCAGGAAACCTTTAAATTTGCCGTTGGTGCAATGTGCCGTGATGTGTTGGAGGTCATGGAGGATGCAGGCATTTCCAAGGAGGAGCTTGCCTACATCATTCCGCATCAGGCAAATCAGCGGATTTTAGACTTTGCCGGAAAACGGCTCGGAATCCCGATGGAAAAGATTTTTATGAACATTGACCGCTTGGGAAATACCTCCTCTGCAAGTATTCCGATTGCAATAGATGAGTTGAACCGTAACGGTCAGTTGAAAAAAGGCGATTTGGTGGTATTAACAGCGTTTGGCGGCGGTCTTTCGAGTGCGGCTTGTGTGATTCGCTGGTAATGAAAGAGGGATAGAATATGATAAAAACAACACTTTGTGATTTGTTGGGGATTGAGTACCCGATTTTCCAGGGCGGTATGGCGTGGATTGCCGATGCAAAGCTTGCAGCGGCAGTTTCCAATGCCGGAGGTCTTGGAATCATTTCGGCAATGAATGCCGGATGTGATTATTTAAGAGAGCAGATTCACATGGCACGCGAGCTGACCGATAAACCCTTCGGTGTGAATGTTATGCTGGCAAGTCCGCATATTGAGGAGATTGCAGAGCTTCTGAATGAGGAAAAGGTTCCGGTCATTACCACCGGGGCAGGCAATCCGTCTAAGTTTATGAAGGGCTGGCAGGAAGCAGGAAGTATTGTCATCCCGGTGATTGCATCGGTTTCAATGGCAAAGCTGATGGAACGTGCCGGAGCGGCGGCAGTCATTGCAGAAGGCGGAGAATCGGGCGGACACGTTGGTGAAACCACAACCCTTTCCCTTGTTCCGCAGGTGGTGGATGCAGTTTCCATTCCGGTGATTGCGGCAGGTGGCATCGGGGACGGACGTGGAGTTGCGGCGTGCCTGATGTTAGGTGCTTGCGGTGTTCAGTTGGGAACC